>DATNKH010000341.1:0-3647 GCA_035603475.1 Thermoanaerobaculia bacterium | reverse complement strand
CTACCCGGAGGCCGCGTAATGCAGCGACCCGAGAGACCACCGGTAAGCCGTGTGCGGGAAATCCGCATGCACGGTTTGAACGGGGGTCTTGACTTCGACCGTCGCGGCAACGCGGCGAAGGAGTAAGGATCTACCAATGCGGGTGTTCTTCACCAATCTCGGATGCAAGCTGAATCAGGCCGAGAACGAGAGGCTCGCCCGTGATTTCCTAGCGGCGGGGCACCAGGTGGCGGCATCGCTCGACGACGCCGACCTCCATGTCGTCAACTCCTGCACCGTCACCGCCGCCGCTGCCCGCTCGTCGCGCCAGGCCGCCCGCGCCGCCGTCCGCCGTGCGCCGGGCCGGCCGCTGCGCACGGTGCTGACCGGCTGTTACGCCACCGCCTCGCCGGCGGAGGCCGCGGGCCTGGCCGGGGTCGACCTCGTGGTGCCGAACCGCGACAAAGAGCGGCTGCTCGAGCAGGTCACCCGGGCCTTCCCCGAAACGGCGCGGACGGGTACCGCGTCCGGCCTCCCCAGGGAGTACGCCGGCGCGCCCCTCTCGCGCCCTCCCCATGGCAACACCCGGGCGCTGGTCAAGATCGAGGACGGGTGCGACATGCGATGCGCTTTCTGCATCATCCCGGCGACCCGCGGCCGCCAGCGCAGCCGGCCGCCGGCCGAGGTGATCGCGGAGGTGTGCCGGCTGGCCGTCGCCGGGTATCGCGAGATCGTCCTCACCGGCGTGCAGATCTCCGCCTACCGCGCCGCCGCCGCCCTTCCTGGCCGCGGGCGATCCCACGCGCGTCTCCTCGGCCTGGCCCACCTGGTGCGCGAGGTGCTCGCGGCCCTGCCCGCCGTTGCAGCCCGGGCCGCGAGCACGGCGGCCCGCGCTCCGTCCTCGGATCATTCGCCGGACGGTCATGGCGCTCCGGAGGGCCCTCTCGCGACGCGTCTGCGCCTCACCTCGATCGCGCCCTGGGAGCTGGACGACGAGCTGCTCGCGCTGTGGTCCGACCGCCGCCTCTGCCGGCACCTCCACCTCTCCCTGCAGAGCGGCGCCGACGCCACCTTGCGCCGCATGCGGCGGCCCTACACGGCCGGCCGCTACGCCCGCCTGGTCGAGCGCGCCCGCGCCGCCGTCCCCGGCGTGGCGGTGACCACCGACGTCATCGTCGGCTTCCCCGGCGAGACCGCCGCCGAGTTCGAGGAGAGCCTGGCCACCGTGGCGGCCCTGGGCTTCGCCAAGGTGCACGTCTTCCCGTTCTCGCCCCGCCCCGGCACCGCCGCGGCGGCGCTGCCCGACGCGGTGCCGCCGGCGGAGCAGCGGCAGCGGATGGCCCGGATGATCGCGGTGGCGGAGCGCTCCGAGCAGGACTTCCGCAGGGCCCACCTCGGCCGCCGCGCCCTGGTTCTCTGGGAGCGGCCGAAGGACGGCCAAGGCCAGGGCCTCACCGACAACTACATCCGCGTCTTCAGCCCTGCCGCCGCAGCGCTCCGTAACCAGCTCGTCGAGGTCGAGCTGGTGGCCCTCGCCCCCGGAGGCATGATGGGCCGCCTGGCCTGAGCGCGGTTTACGTGAGCCGATCGCCTAGGCGACCGTCGGGATTAGGCCCTGGAGCGGGGGGCCGCGTCTCGCGGCTCGAGCCCAGCGGACGAGGGCTCCAGCGGAAGAGTCAGCTGGTCGCCTTTGCGATCACGGGGGATGCGATCGAGAATACCAAACTCGATGAAATATACAAGGAGTATGCCCACCAGCGGCAGAAAGAAAATGATCATCGTTGCCTACTCCTTGGGTCGTGACGCACCCCGAAGGCAATCATCGCCAGGGCAGCGCTGATCAGCAAGGCCACCCAACCGATGCTCAAATCCGGCCTGGAGAGAACGATGTCGAGCGGCGCGAACACGAGGACCAAGATGCCGACGTCCCTGATGACCTCGCAGTAGAGCTCGCGCTGCCTGTCTCTGCCCGAGGGCTCCTCGGCCACGCCTCCCCAGCTCCTCCCGCAGAAACGCCGTAGGTCACCACTCGTGACCTGCTCAGTTATGGTAGCAGAATCAGTGCCCTACCCCGCGCGCCGCGACCGGCGCTCGCCGCCCGTCACCCGCTCGACGACCTGGTAGGTCCCGAACTTCGGCAGGCGCATGAAGCCCGACCAGGCGGCGGCGGCGAGGGTCCCCTCCGCCAGCAGCTCGCGGATCCAGTAGCCGGCGTGGCGCGGCTCGCGCTGCTTCAGGCCGGCGCCGTTCTCGACGGCCCAGCGGCGGTTGTAGCGCTCGTGCATTCCCACCGGGTGGGAGAAGATCAGCGGCAGCCCGAGAGCGCCGAAGAAGGTCATCTCGCTCGGCTTTGTCCACAGGATGTCGGTCTCGGCGAGGACCTGGTTGAAGCCTGCGAAGTAGCTGTCCAGATCGGCGGCCAGGAAGATGCGCACGTCGCCTCCCAGGCGATCGGCGAGGCCGGCTTCGCCCACCCAGCGCTCGAAATGCGCCGCGATCTCCGGCCGGACACCCGCCGCCAGGCAGAGCCGCAGGCGGCCGTCCACGACCAGCGGGGCCAGGCTGCGGATCAGCGTCCGCGCCAGCTCGACCTGCGCACCGGCCCCGCCGACGGTGAAGGTGAGGAGCGGCGGCAGGCGCTCCTGGTCGGCCGGCAGCTCGACGCCGAGGAAGTAGTGGATCTCGCTGCGCGCCTGCTCGCGGAAGATGCCCCTGCGGTCGAGGCGCACCAGGCGGCCGGCGAGGGCCTGGCGCAGCACCGGCAGCTCGGGCCCGCCCAGCAGTTCCGGCGGCAGCGGGAAACCGGTGAACTCGATCTGGCCGCGCGGCACCCCGTAGGCCCGCAGGCGCTCGAGCGCGCGGCGGGTGGGAGTCAGGAAGACGATGCGGCTGCGCCGCGGATTCATCGGCACCCAGACGCGGTTGAGGTCGACGTCCGTGACCACGCAGTAGACCGGCGCGCAGCCGTGGGCGTCGGCCAGCACCGCGGTGGCGAAGTAGGTGGTGAGCAGCGCCGCTCCGGTCTCCTTCAGCCGCTGCACCAGCCCGGCCCCCAGGCCCTTGCGGACCAGGCGGTCGAGTGACATCGCCTGCAGCGTGGGGGCCGAGAGGTCCCGCTTCGGATAGAGGTGGGGGATCGAGGTGAGGCTGTCGAGCAACGCCCGCAGCGGCGCTCCCACGAGCGGCAGCTGCGAGGCCCGCGCGGTCGCCTCGTAGAGGCGGCGCCCCGACCGCCAGAGCCGCACCTCCTCCTCACCGGCCAGCGGCGGCCGGTCGGCGTGCAGGACCGAGGTTCCCAGCGCCGAGGCCAGCGCATGCGCGGCGCGCAGATGGCCGTACCCCATCTCGACGGCGGCGACGATCGGCTGGCCGGGCGCGGCGGCGGCCCTGGGGGCCGGCTGACCGGCTGCCGCCGGGAAATGGACCAGCGCCGGAGCTCGCGGAGCCGTCGTTGAAGGACTATCCATTAGTGGCGGTGGTGGCGGCGCCAGGCAGACATGGAACGGAGCCTCCGGCCGGCAGGACCGGCGTCCGGGAGCTCATGGAACGAGTGAACCCTGCGGGATCAACCGCCGAAGCCGAGCGGGACCAGCGTCAGCCCAGCGTAGCCCAGAAAGACGAGCAGGTGGAAGCCATCGATCAACAGGCGTGCGGCAAGGCCGGAGGCG
>DATNKH010000340.1:0-3515 GCA_035603475.1 Thermoanaerobaculia bacterium | reverse complement strand
GTAGGCGGGTGAGATCGGCACGACGGGGATGCCGGCATGCATGGCGGCGAGCTGCAGCAGGCCGTTGTCGATGCCGTTCTCGGAGAGGACGGCCACCGGCCGGTCGCGATCCAGCCCGCGCGCCAGCAGCGCGCCGGCGATCCGCTCGACCGCCGCGAGCGCGGCGCCGTAGGAGAGACGGCGCCACGTCAGGTGACCGTCGCGCCCGCCGCCATTGTCGTGGTCATCGCGCTCGGCAGGCTCAGCGGGCTTGGCGCCGCCATCGCGCTCGGCGAGGAAAGTCCGCTCGGGCGCCGCCGCCGCCCAGGCGCGCAGCCACTCGCCAACGCAGCGCGAGTAGGGCCGCAGCTCGAGCGGCGAGCGGAGCAGCATGCCGCCGCCCGGGAGCGGCCGCGCCTCGACCGCGGCCGGTGCCAGGTTGAGCGGCTTCCAGGGTGGCTTGCGGACGGCCTCGTGAATCGTCAGGGGAGGCCGGGACATGGGCGCAGTCTACCGCTCCGAGGCCTGGCCAGGAGCGCGCAGGACGCGGCGATGGACCTGCCGAATGAATCGAGAGGGTTTCCCGGGCTCCCCTTCCGGGGCAAGGACGTGACGAGCCCCGCCGTGCGCCCGAAAGAGGAGCCGGGTCTGGTGAAGGCTGCTCAGCCGCAGAGGCAGGTTGGCTGGCAGGGGTAGGGCTTGACGGTGGTTACGGGCCAGTAACCGCCGGCCGGCATCTTCAGCTGGCCGCCTTCGAGCACGACAGCGTCCAGCTCGCGCAAAGTCTCCCGATGCAGGCTCATCTTCTTGATCCTGGTCTTCTTCACCCTGGACTCCTTGTCAGAGGTCGGTGCTCCGATGCACCGGCCGCTATGATACCGAAGCACTACGCTAACGCAATACGCAACAGCGCGGCGCGATCACTCGCCGGTCCCGCCGCCGGCGCCGCCGCGGCCGCCTCGCGCCAGGACGCTGTGGCGGCGGCCGTAGCCGAGATAGATCGCCATCCCGAGCGCCAGCCAGATCAGCAGTCGCAGCCAGTTCTCGCCCGGCAGGCTGCACATCATCAAGAGGCAGATCGCCGCGCCCAGGAGCGGGACCAGCGGCGACCAGGGCACCCGGAAGAGGCGCTCGGCCTCCGGGTAGGCGCGGCGCATCACCGGGATCGCCGCGCAGACGACCACGAAGATGAACAGCGTTCCCATGATCGCCAGGTTCACGATGACGTCAATGGGCAGGAACGCGGTCGTGGCGCCGACCAGCAGCCCAGTCGCCAGGGTGGCCTTGTACGGGGTGCGGAAGCGCGGGTGGACCGCGGCGAAGAACCGCGCCGGCAGCAGCCCGTCGCGGGCCATCGCCAGGAGGATGCGCGGCAGCGAGAGCAGCAGGACCAGCAGCACGGTGGTGATGCCGGCCACCCCGGCAAGGGCGATCAGCAGCTTCGCCCAGCCCAGGCCGACCTGCTCGAAGGCATTGGCGAGCGGCGCGTCGAGGTCGAGACGGTCGTAGCGGACCATGCCGGTCAGCACGGCGATCACCGCCATGTAGAGGCCGGTGCAGACGACCAGCGACCAGAGGGTGCCGATCGGCACGTCGCGCTGCGGCCGCCGCGCCTCCTCCGACTGGGTGGAGACGGCGTCGAAGCCGAAGTACGACAGGAAGGCGAGCCCCGCGCCGGCCAGCATGCCGAGCGGCCTGCCGCCGGCGTCGGCGCCGCCGAACACGGTCTTGCCGAAGAGTCCGATGCCGCCGAGGCCGTAGGGTGCGAAGGGGTGCCAGTTCCGGGGATCGACGAAGAAGGCGCCGACGCCGACCACGAACAGCACCGCGAGCAGCTTGACCACCACCATGGCGGCGTTGAAGCGGGCGCTCTCGCGGATGCCGGCGATCAACACCACCATCAGCGCGCCGACGATCACCACTGCCGGCAGGTTGACGAACGACCCGGTGGCGACCACGTGGCCGAGCGCCGGGTCGTAGCGCACCGGCGGCCCGGAGATGGCCAGTGGCAGCCGGAGCCCGAACGAGGCCAGGACGCTCTGCAGGTAGCCGGACCAGCCGTTGGCCACCAGCGCGGCGCCGCCGCCGTACTCGAGCACCAGCGCCCAGCCGAGCGCCCAGGCCGGCAGCTCGCCGAGGGTGGCGTAGGCATAGGTGTAGGCGGAGCCGGCCACCGGCACCAGCGACGCGAACTCGGCGTAGCACATGGCCGCGAAGAAGCAGGCGAAGGCGGCCACCGCGTAGGAGATCAGCAGGGCCGGGCCGGCGGTCTGGCGGGCGATGGCGCCGGTGGTCACGAAGATGCCGGCGCCGAGGATGGACCCGATGCCGATCGCGGTGAGATGGACAGGGCCCAGCGCCCGCCGCAGGCGTCCCTCGCCCTCTTGCCGCGCTTCCGCGAGCAACGTCCGCAACGGCTTGCGGGCAAACAGGCCATGCGCCATGGGGTGCCTCGGGCGGCTCCGGTCAGTCGCGGGAACGTTGGCTCGAGATCGAGAGACAGGTCGTCGGGGGGGCCGGGCCGCGCGCTGCCGCCGGTTATTCAGACGCCGGCTCGGACACCGGCGCGGGGGCGGGCGCCAGCGCGATCACGCGCAGCGGGCTGCCGCTGCCGCCGACGAGCTTGAGAGGGGCGGCGATGACGACCGCGCCGGTCGGCGGCAGCTGGTCGAGGTTGCGCAGGCTCGCCAGCCCGAAGCGGCCGGCGCCGTGCATCAAGGTGTGACACGGGAACGGCGGGTCGAAGGCGAAGGCCTGGCCCGCGTCGGTGCCGACGGTCTCGACGCCGACCCCGAGGACGTCACGCTCGTGCGCCAGCAGCTCGACCGCGCCGCGATGGAAGCCGGGGCTGTGCGGACCGTCGGCGGCGACGTTGAGGAAGTCCCCCTCGCCCGCCTGGCCCGGCGCCCCCCGGAGATCGACACGACGGCTCCAGCCGCTGCGGACCAGCACCCACGACCGCGGCGGGATGCGGCCGTGCTCGGCCTCCCAGGCCAGCACCCGCTCGCGGGTGAGCAGGAAGTCGGCATCGGCCGCCACGTCGGCGGCGACGTCGAGCACGCAGGCGGGACCGACGAAGCGGCGCGCCGGGATCGTGTCGCAGGCGTTGTCGGGCAGGTCCTTGCCGGTGATCCAGTGAATCGGCGCGTCGAAATGCGTGCCGGTGTGCTCGCCCAGGTGAATGGCGTTCCAGTACCAGGCCGGGCCCCGCTCGTCGTACCGCGAGAGCACCTCGACGCTGACCCCGGGCGAGGCGGCGAACTGCGGCGGCAGGCCGATGACCGGCGTCTCCGGCCCGAGCGGCTGCGTCAGATCGATCACCCGCACCCACCCGGCGTCGAGCGCCTCGACCAGCTGTGCCAGGATCTCCGTCATGGTCTCGCTCCTGTTTCTCCGGTCTGTTCCTGGACCCCGGCGTGGCCAGCCGCCGGCGCGCCCGCCGCCTTGCCGCGCGCCAGGCTGCGCAGGTGGCGCTCGAACTGGAAACGGTTCTCGAGCAGGTGGAGGTCGATGAAGTAACTCGCCGGACCCACCGG
>DATNKH010000339.1:0-2790 GCA_035603475.1 Thermoanaerobaculia bacterium | reverse complement strand
CTCACCAGCCGGTAGGCGCGCGCCGAGGCGTGGACGCGCCGCCAGAGCGCCCAGGCGCGGTCCTCCCAAGCGTTGCGCGCCTCGCCGGCCTCGCGGACCGTCGAACCCGGGACGCGGTGGGAGGCCTCCCGGCGCAGCCGGATCAGGATCTCGGTGATCGGGATCTGCACCGGGCAGATCTCGACGCAGGCGCCGCAGAGGCTCGAGGCGTGCATCAGCTCGTGCCGGGCCTTCACGCCCTCGACCTGCGGCGTGAGGATCTTGCCGATCGGACCCGGGTAGACGGCCGCGTAGGCGTGCCCGCCGACGCGGGTGTAGACCGGACAGTGATTCATGCAGGCGCCGCAGCGGATGCAGCGCAGGGTCGCGCGCAGCTCGGGGTCGAGGTAGATGCGCGAACGGCCGTTGTCGAGGATCACGAGGTGGACCTCGCGCGGGCCATCCTGCTCGCGCGGGCCCCGGGGCCCGCTGATCAGGTTGGTGTAGGTGGTGATGGTCTGGCCGGTGGCCGAGCGGCAGAGCAGGGCGAGGAGCGGCGGCACGTCCTCGAGCCGCTCGACCACCTTCTCGATGCCCATCAGCGCGATGTGAACCGGCGGCACGTGCGTCGACATGCGGCCGTTGCCCTCGTTCTCGATCAGCACCAGCGTGCCGGTCTCGGCAACCGCGAAGTTGACGCCCGACAGCCCCGCGTCCGCCTCCTCGAACTTCCGCCGCAGGATGCGCCGCGCCATTCCAGTCAGCGCGTCGACGTCCTCGGTGTACTGCGCGCCGCGGATCTTCTCGCCGAAGAGCCGCGCGATCTGGCGGCCGTTCTTGTGGATGGCCGGCATGATGATGTGCGACGGGGTCTCGTGGTCGAGCTGCACGATGTACTCGCCGAGGTCGGACTCGAGCGACTCGACGCCGCGCGCGCCGAGGTAGTCGTTGAGGTGCATCTCCTCGGAGACCATCGACTTGCCCTTGACGATGCGGGTGGCGCCGTGCGCGCGCAGGATCGACAGGACGGCGGCGTTCGCCTCGGCGATGGTCTCGGCCCAGTGCACCACGATGCCGTTGGCGCGGCAGCGGTCCTCGAGCCGTTCGAGCAGCTCGGGCAGGTTGGCGAGGCTCCTGGCGCGGATCGCCGACCCCAGGGCGCGCAGCGCCTGCCACTCGGCCGGATCGGCGAACAGCGCGGCGCGCTTGGCCATCAGGCCGTCCATGGCGCGGCGGAAGTTGGCGCGGATCTGGGGATCCGCGAGGGCGGCGGTGGCGCTGGCGCGGAAATCGGCTGCCGAGGCCGTCACGGGTCACCGGTCCCCTGCGCCGGGGCGCCGGCCACCGCCCCGGCCATCGCCGCGGCCGGCGCTGCCGCCACTCCAGGGGCGGGCGGCCTGGTCCGCTCCCAGAGGAACTCGGCGATGTGCCGCGGCCGGACGGCGCTGCCGCTCTTCTCGAGCTTGCCGCCGATGTTCAGCAGGCAGCCGCAGTCCGCGGCGAGCAGCTCGACGGCCCCGGTCGCGGCCACGTCCGCCGCCTTGTCCGCGACCATCGCCGCCGAGATCTCCGGGAAGCGGACCGCGAAGGTGCCGCCGAAGCCGCAGCACTCCCGCTCGCGGGCCAGGGCGACGAGCTCGACGTTGGCGAGCTGGGCGAGCAGCGCTTTCGGCTCCTCCCGGATGCCCAGCTCGCGCAGGGCATGACAGGAGGCGTGCCAGGTGACGCGCACCGGCTGGCCGCGATCGACCAGCTTCACCCCGAGCACGCCCGACAGGAACTCGGTCAGCTCGTGCACCCGGCCGGCAAGCGCCGCGACCGTCGGCAGATCGGGCTCGCCGGCGAAGAGCTCCGGGTAGTGGCGCCGCATCATCGCGGCGCAAGAGCCGGAAGGCACGATCACCGGCCACGGCTCCGGGAACAGCGCCACCTGGGCGCGGGCGACCGCGCGGGCCTCCTCGGAGTAACCGCAGTTGAAGGCCGGCTGGCCGCAGCAGGTCTGCCCCTGGGGGAAGACCACCTCGAGCCCCTCCCGCCGCAGCAGCTCGATGCCCGCCATGCCGGCCTCAGGGTAGAAGAGGTCGACGAGGCACGTGCCGTAGAAGTAGACCGCCTGGCTCAACCGTTCACCTTCTCGGGGGAAGCGTGGGCGCGCGGGGTCAGGATAGCAGGTTCGGTGGCGTTCGCCGGGGCTCGTCGCAGGCCAGGCCGCGGCAGTCTTTTCGCGATGAGTGCCCGCGAGAAGTCCGGGCCCGTCGCCGCGGGAGCGCTCAGGCGGCGCGGCCGGCGAGCGCCGGCGCGGCGGCGCCGGCGAGGAGGCCCAACGCCATGCCGCCGAGGCCGGCGAGGCCCGCGGCGAGACAGCCGGTGGCACCGGCCAGGAGGACCGCGCTTGCCGCGGCGAGCCAGAAGCGACCGTCGCCATGCCCGCGCTGGCGCGGCCCCAGCCAGCCCAGGAGGAGCCCGGCCACCACGCCCGCGGCGAGACAGGTGGCCGGCATGCCCAGGCAGATCCTGCCGGTGCAGACATGCGCCGCGCGGGCGGCGCCCGGCAGCAGGCAAGGCGCGAGACCGGCGGCGAAGCCGAGCCGTGCGCCGTGCGCCCAGGCGCCGCCGAGCCAGAGGCATGCGGCGATCAGGACGCCGAGAGCCGCGACGCAGGCGGCGGGCGCGGCGTGCGACGGACAGCCGATCAGCGCGACGGCGCTGAGCGCGGCCGCCGCCGCGGCGCGGCCGAGCGCCCAGCGCAGGCGGCCGCGCTCGTAGGCGCCGCGGGCGCGGGCGGCGAGAGCGACGAGAGGATCACGAGCG
>DATNKH010000338.1:0-3530 GCA_035603475.1 Thermoanaerobaculia bacterium | reverse complement strand
AGTGAGCCACCACCCGCCAATGGATGGGTGCCCGCTGCCGGGTGCTGCGCTGCTATACTCGCTGTTCTTCTGATCTAACCCAGCGATGACCACCCGCCGTAAGCTCCTGCGCCGCATCAAGCTGCGCCACGTCTTGCTGATCCTGGTGCTGCTGTCGAGCGTCGTGCCGCTGGTGATCAGCAGCGCCCTGCTGATCCCGAAGGCCAAGGAGGTGCTGCAGGACGCCGAGCGCGACTACCTGACGCGGCGGGCGCTGGCGCTGTCGCGCGAGATCGACACCTACCTGGCCACGGTGCGGCGCCAGCTCACCCAGCTCGGCACCGGCCTGCTGCTGGCGCCGGGGGCCGCCGACATCGCGGCCCGCCTGCACGAGCCCTGGGTCGCCGGCTACCTGCAGAGCTTCGCGGCCGGCAGCCCCGACCTGCGGGCGCTGTACGTGCTCGACCTGCAGGGGGAGGGGCCGCGACGCGGTCCGGGCCAGCTTCCCGCCGAGGCCGAGGCCGCCATGAACGCGGTGTTCGAGCAGGCCCGCGCGGCGCGCGCCCCGGCCTACCGCCTGATCAACATGGGGCCGCGCGAGGCGCCGAACCTGGCGCTGGCGGTGCCGGTCCCGGCGGCCGGCTCGGCGGCCGGCTCGGCGGCGATACCCGGCGGCGGCAGCCCGCCGCAGCTGGTGGTCGAGGCGCTGCTCGAGTTCAAGCCGCTGCAGTCGGTGTTCTCGGGCGAGGCGCGCAAGGCGGTGGGCGTCTTCCTGCTCGACCGCCACGGCCAGATCCTCTGGTCGGACTCCGATCCCGGCATGGCGCGGGCGCTGGTGCGCTCGGAGCTGGTGAAGCTGTTCGTGAAGCGGCCGATGAGCCTCACCCGCGAGTACGAGTTCTCGTCGCCGCACGGCCGCCAGGAGGTGCTGGCGCAGGTCAGCGCCATCGACGAGACCAGCTGGGGGGTGGTGGTGCAGAAGCCGCTGTCGGCGGCCTACGCGGTGATCGACCAGATGGTCCTGCGCACGGTGCTGGCGACGCTGCCGCTGATGGCGCTGTCGGTGTGCTTCGCCTTCCTGGCGGCGCGCTGGGTTGGCCGGCCCATCCAGCGCCTGACCGCCACCACCCACGAGATCGCCGCCGGCAGCTTCGGCGGGCGGGTGGAGATGAAGGGGCTCTCCTTCGAGCTCGCCGACCTCGCCGAGGACTTCAACCGCATGAGCGGCCACGTCGAGAGCCACGTGCAGCAGCTGCGCGAGGCGGCGCAGGCCAACCGCGACCTGTTCATCGGCTCGCTGCGCGCCTTCGCCGCGGCGATCGACGCCAAGGACCCCTACACCCGCGGCCATTCCGAGCGGGTGGCGGCGGTCAGCCGCGTGATCGCCCGCCACCTGCTGCTCTCCGAGGAGATGCAGCACAAGGTGTGGATCGGGGCGCTGCTGCACGACGTCGGCAAGCTCGGGGTCGAGGACACCATCCTGCGCAAGGAGACCGAGCTGACCGCCGAGGAGTACCGGCAGATGAAGATGCACACGGTCGTCGGCGCGGAGATCATGCAGCCCATCGAGCAGCTCCGCGAGATGATCCCGGCCATCCGCTGGCACCACGAGGCCTGGAACGGCCGCGGCTACCCCGACGCGCTACGCGGCGAGCAGATCCCGCTGTTCGCGCGCATCGTGGCGGTCGCCGACACCTTCGACGCGATCACCACCAACCGGCCGTATCAACAGGCCGGCAACATCCAGTACGCCGTCGACACCATCACCAAGCTGACCGGTAGCCGCTTCGACGCCAAGGTGGTGACCGCTTTCCTGCGCGCCGTGCAGGCGGGCGAGGTGCGGCCGATGGTGCCGCGAGAGGGACGGATCACGCTGCCCGAGATCGAGGCGCGCGTTGCCGGGCGGCGGTGAGATCAGCCAGCGTTTCTAACCCTTCCTGACAAGGGCGAGCATGTTCCAGTACGTCCTCGCGAACCTGCTGGCCAACAACGAGCATTGTCTCGGGGTGCTGTTCCTGGACGGCACCGGCGAGACCGTGGAGATGGCGTGCGCCGGCCTCAGCCCCTTCGAGATGCGGGTGGCCGGCGCCTACCTTGGCATTTACCTGCGGCAGCTGCGCAAGACGCTGGACGGCAATCATCTCGGCCGGCCCCTGCTGGTGCACATCGAGAAGAGCGGCACGCACGTCTACGCCGTGCCGCTGCCCGACGGCTACTACCTGGCCATGATGCAGCGCCAGCCGGCGCTGGTGGCGCGCTCCCGCGCCACCCTGGAGGAAGCGGTGCGGCAGCTCGAGCGCGAGGTCTTCGCCAACGGCTATCATGGCAGCCAATGAGCCCTGATCCCCTCGACGAGACCGGACAGAACGAGCGCGACGTCTTGGAGCTGGCGCCGGAAGCGCGGCTGCCCGAGGAGGCGGAGCCGGGCGGCTTCTGGAAGAAGCTGCAGCGCGGGCTCACCATGACCCACACCGAGCTCATCGAGAAGATGAGCGCCGCCTTCCACGGTCAGGCGACCCTCGACGACGCCACGCTCGAGTACCTCGAGGAGATCCTGATCGCCGCCGACCTCGGCGTCGAGACCGCGCTCGAGCTGGTCGCGAGGGTCAAGAGGAACGCCACCCGCGACCAGGTCTCCAGCCCGGCGCGGCTGCGCAAGCTGCTCGCCGACGAGATGGCCGGCTTGCTCGAGGAGCTGCCCAGGACGCCCCCGCTCCAGGCGTCCCAGGGCACCCGGGCGTCCCGGACGTCGCCCGCGCGCCTCGCGCCGCCCGTGCCGGGCGTCGCGGTGGGGGCGCTCGGGGCGGTCGGGAGGAGGACGGCGCCGCAGCTGACCCTGGTGGTCGGCGTCAACGGCGTGGGCAAGACGACCTCGATCGCCAAGCTTGCCCGGTTGGCCCAGCGCCAGGGCCAGCGGGTGATGCTGGCGGCCGGCGACACCTTCCGCGCCGCCGCCATCGAGCAGCTCGCGCTCTGGGGGGAGAGGCTCGGTGTCGACGTCATCCGCCAGCCCTTCGGCGCGGACCCGGCGGCGGTGGCGTTCGACGCCATCCAGGCTGGGCGGGCGCGCGGCATCGACCAGCTGTTCGTCGACACCGCCGGCCGCCTGCACACCAAGGAGCACCTGATGGCGGAGCTCGGCAAGGTGCGCCGGGTGATCGACCGCGAGGCCGCCGACTGGCGGCGGCGGACGCTGCTGGTGCTCGACGCCACCACCGGCCAGAACGCGCTGGCGCAGGCGCGGACCTTCAGCCAGGTGGTGCCGGTGGACGGCGTGCTGCTGGCCAAGCTCGACGGCACCGCCAAGGGCGGCATGGCGGTGGCGGTGTCCCGCGAGCTGGGGCTGCCGGTCCTCTACCTGGGCGTCGGCGAATCGGCCGACGACCTGGTGGAGTTCCGGCCTCGGGAGTTCGCCGCTGCCCTCCTCGGCTGAGGCTGGCTGGCTGCGCCAGGCGCTGCGCCTGGCCGCCCGCGGCCGCTACCGCGCCGCCCCGAACCCGATGGTGGGGGCGGTGGTGGTGGCGGGGGGCGACGCGGTGGGGAGCGGCTGG
>DATNKH010000337.1:0-5093 GCA_035603475.1 Thermoanaerobaculia bacterium | reverse complement strand
GTGGACCGCGACGAGCGCCAGTGCGTCTTGCAGCGAGAGCTCGCCCGTCTCGACCAGCGCGGCGGCATCGTTCAGGGCCGCGACCCGTTCCGGCAGGGTCAGCGCGGCGGCGCGGGCGCCGAGCAGCTTGGCGAGCAGACCGCCGCGATAGTCGACCCGGTAGTAGCCAAGCCCGCCGGCATTCCCGAGCACCCACTCGGGGCAGGAGCCGCCGGCCAGCGGCAGGGTCTGCCGCGCCGCGACGAGCAGGGTGCATGCACGCTCCGCTCGAGTCCCGCCGCCGTAGCGCACGCACACCGGCACCTGCCAGAGCTGGCCGCTGGTGCCGGTCGAGCCGAGGGGCAGGAAGCGGCGCTGGCTGAGCTCGAGCTCGCCATGGCCCTCGGCGCAACGCAGCTCCACGCCGACCTCCGGCAGTCCCGGTTGCGTGAGGAAGGAGAAGAAGGCCGGCCGGATCGCCGCATCGCCGCCGGCGGCGAGCGCGCCGACGAAGTCCTCCGCCGTGGCGCTGCCGAAGGCATGCGCGGCGAGATAGCGCCGCACCCCGGCCTGGAATCGCTCCTCGCCCATCCATCCCTCGAACATCTGCAGCACGGCCTGACCCTTGGCGTAGGTGATGCTGTCGAAGGCGTTCTCGACGTCGTGCATGCTGGTGACCGGTTGACGGATCTGCCGGGCGGAGACGATCGTGTCGCTGCGCGCCCCGCGATCGCGGTCGGCGATCGGATCGACGCCCGCGCTCCATGCCGGCCGGAAGCGGTCCTCGATCTTGGTGCCGAGCCAGGAGGCAAAGGACTCATTGAGCCAGGCGTCGTCCCACCACTTCAGCGTCACCAGGTCGCCGAACCACTGGTGGGCGGCTTCATGGGCGAAGGCGCCCACGTATTGGCGCTTGAACCGCAGCGTCGCCTCGTCCGGCCTGGCGAGCACGATGCTCGCGGCATAGGTGATCAGGCCGGCGTTTTCCATGGCACCGAAGCCGACCGTCTGAGGGATGACGAGGTTGTCGAGCTTGGCATACGGGAAGGCCGTGCCGAGGTAATGCTCGAGGAGGTCGAGCAACGGCGCCGAGGTCTCGACGGCATACCAGGCTTCTCCGGCGTGTCCCCGCGGCATGATGATGCGGATCGGCGTCGACTTCCGGCCGGCATGGCCGGCGTCGACGATCTCGAACGGACCCACGCCGAACGCCACGAGATAGCTCGGCAGCGGCGGCGTCGGGGCGAAGACGACCTGCTTCATTCCCCCGGGCTCCTCGGTCTCCGCGAGGACCGGAGTGTTCGCGACGGCGGTGTCCTCGCGCCGGACGTGCAACGTCAGGTCCCATGGCGTCTTGTAGCCGGGCTCGTCGAAGCACGGGAACGCGCGCCGCGCGTCGGTCGCCTCGAACTGGCTGTAGAGGTACCAATGGCCGCCGTCGCTCTGGCGGAAGAGGCCCCTCGTCTCGATGCTGCTGACCTCCCCGCTGAAGCGGATCTCGAGCCGGGCTCGGCCGGCAGGGATCGGGCGAGCGAAGCTGAAGCCGACGAAGTCGTCGCCGCCGGGGACGATGGCGGCGGCAAGGCGCGTGCTCCCGGCCGTGAGCGTGGCAGCCTCGATCGTCAGCGCGGTCGCGTTGAGCCAGAGCACCGCGGCGGGTTCCTCGAGGAGGAGGTCGATGGCGACCGCGCCGGAGAACCTCTCCGCGGCGGGCAGCAGGGTCAGCTCCACGCGATAGTGGAGGGGAGAGGCCGTGGCCGGAAGGCGGAACCGCGGCACGGCGCCGGTCGTGTCAGCCGCCGCGGTCCCCGCGGCCCCTGCAGCGGCAACCGGCGCGGCGGCCGCGCCGAATCCTACGGAGACGATCGCCACGAACAGCGCGATTCGGCTCCGGGTGGCTCCATTCTTCCTCATCGCCTCTCCTTCGTGTCCGGTGCAAGCGCAAGCCCAGGGGGGCGATTAGAGCGTAGCAAGAAACGGGACCGAGGTCGCGGGTAGGCCCCCGACCCCCGACTCCGATCTGGTAGGATGCGCGGGTTTTCAATCCATCGAGCACCACGCCACGGAGGTGAAAGACATGCACGTCCGTCAAGTCTCTGTCGCCCTCAGCCTCTTCCTGTTCCTGACCCTGGCCGGTCGCGCCCACGGCGCGGCAGCGAAGGTCGAGATCAAGGGTGCGGCGATCCTCGATCACGCCTGCGGCAAGGTGGCCGTCAAGCACATGGGGCTGGTCCATGCCGGCAAGATGGACGAGGCCACCAAGCTCGGCTCCAAGGACATGCAGGAGCAGTGGAAAGCCTTGCCCGCCGCGGACCGCACGATGATGTCGGGGATGATGAAGGAGACCTCGAAGACCGAGGCGCAGTTCTCGGCCGAGATCAAATCCGGCGGCCTCTTGGTGGTCGAGGGCAACAAGGCGACACTGACCGTCAAGCAAGAGCACAAGGATGCCAACGGAACGAGCACGGACACGCTGACGCAGAACTACGTCATCGACGGCGCCAACTGCTGGATCACGCGCTGACCGTGAGGCAGGACCGGCGGACCAGCGCGAATAAGCCTCAGGTAGGTCCTACCACGAATCAGGAGGCGGCTCATGAACGCTCGACCCAGCGTGGTATTACCCGGCATCGGCGGCGGACAGCACCGCGCCGCGGGCCCCACGTTCTTCTGGACGGCGGCGCTCGTCTGGACGGTCCTGGCCTTCGTCCTCGACCGCGCCGCCGACGCGTCCGGCGCCCCGGTGCCGCGAGTCGGCCTGCTCGGCTACCTGCTCGGGTTGGCCATTCTCTACCTGCTCGGCGGCATCAACGTCGTTCGCGAATGGGAACGGCGCCCGATCATGCTGCTCGGCCGCTATGTCAGGACGATCGGCCCCGGCCTGGAATGGGTCGATCCGATCTTCCATCGCCGGCTCGACGACGTGTCGGTCCGCGACGTGGTCAACGAGCTGCGCATCGGCGGCGTCCAGACCCATGACAACGTGCCGATCTCGTTCAATCTCATCATGACCACTCGAGTCGGCGAGGACCGCGTCAAGGACTTCGTCGTGCAGGTGGCGAGCGGCTACGAGGCGACGCGGCAGCGCGCCCTGGCCTCCGTCACCGAGATCGTCGGCAATCACGAGCTGGACGCGATCCTGCACGACCGGGGCAAGTTCTACGCCGAGGTTCGCGACTCGTTGCAGACCAAGGTGGCAGGCTGGGGCGTGATCGTCAAAGCCGTCGAGCTCAAGGACCTGCAGATCACCGACGAGCAGATCCAGCAGGCCATCGCCATGAAGGCGCGGGCCGGCAAGGAGGCCGATGCCGAGCTCGTGCGCGCCGCCATGCAGCTGCACATCGCCGGCAAGCTCGTCGAAGCGGCCGCCGCCCTCACTCCCGACGCCTGGCGGCTCAAGGAGCTGGAGGTCCTGGTCGAGCTCACCCGCTCCGCGCAGAACAACACCATCCTCGTCCCCACCACCCTGCTCAAAGGCCTCGAAGACATCGGCGCCGCCGCCGGCCGCTCGGCGGTAGTGCGGGGAGCTGCGCCGCTGGCGTGACGGTCGGGGTTGGCCGCCTCAGCCGGCGGGCCAGGCGACCGGCCCGGACAAGACGCTCGAGGCGTGCCGTCCCGAGATCATGTGGAGAATCCGGGCGCGATCTTCATTGCGCATACTGCACCTCGGCGGTCCGCAACACCTGGTCGCGGAAATGCCGGCTGAGGTCTTGGGGCGTGCGCAAGTCGACCTGGTTCGCGCCAAGCATGGCGCCGAGCTCGGCTTCCATCGCGGCCAGCCCGAGCAGGCCTGGCTCACAGCCGGGCTCGAACTCCACTAGCAGATCGATGTCGCTGTCCGGGCCGGCGGTGCCTGTCAGCATAGAACCGAACAGGGACAAACGGCGGATGTGATGCTTCCGGCAAAACTGCGCCAGCTCTCTCTCGGCGATCGCCAGGTGAATCATGGGTCACCACCGTGCCTGGGAGTGTCCTCTGCGCAGTTTCGCGCGGACCAAGCGCAGGATAGTCCACAAGTGGTCGATCCTGGTAGTGCTCCACGGGGCCCCGCTACCGGGTCACTCGATGGGCTCGAAGCAGAGCTCGGTGGTGATGGCGATCGCCCGGTAGAGCGAGCGGTAGATCGGGCAGCGCTCGGCGTGCATGGCGTGCACGCGCTCGGCGGTGGCCCGGTCCGCGGCCGGGGCGGAAAGGTGATAGGTGGCGTGGATGCGCCGGATGACCAGGACCTGGTCTTCGAGCTCGATCTCGCCCCTGATGTCGGAAGTGAGGCGCCGGTTGCTCGCGTCGATGTGGCGCGCCTCCAGCGCGCCACCGAAGGTGCCGGTCAGTCAGCCGCCGGTGGCGGCCACGACATAGTCGATCGTCGTGGCATGGGGCTCGACGACGTTCGGGTCCACCTTGTAGTGAGCGGCAATCGCGCCGTGCACGCCGAAGGTCACGGGGTGCCGCTCGGCGGGCAGGTAGGCGTAGCGCAGCGGCCCGGCCTGGCGCTCGATCCTGACGTTGGAGACATAGACGACATCGCTCATCAGGACCTCCCTGGCGGCCGCCACTCCGGCAGCCATTCTAGGTGAGGCAGGACCGGCGGACAAGCTTCAGGCCGCCAGCTCAAGGTCCGCCGTGCCGGCGGATGAGGATGACGCCGCGGCGATCACCGTTGGCGGCGGGGTCGGCCGAGGGTTCGTACCAGGCGGTCCCACCAGCTGGAGCTTCGAGCATCGACTCGTGGAAGGACGCGGGCATCACCAACGGGGCCGCCGTGGTCGCCGCTCCCGCCTCGGCGGGCTCGGCGTCGATCAGGCCCGGCGGCCGCGCGAAGCCTGGGAAGCCGCCGGCGGGGCGCACGGCCAGCATGAAGCGGCTCCAGAGGGGCACGGCAGCGGTGGCGCCGGAGAAGCGGGTCTCGGCGTCGTCGTCGTAGCCGACCCAGACGACGGTGACGCGGTCGGGGGAGTAGCCGGCGAACCAGCTGTCGCGGCGGTCGTTGGTGGTGCCGGTCTTGCCGGCCAGGGGGTCGGCGAGACCCTGGCGGCGGACGGCGCTGCCGGTACCGTGATCGACCGCTCCTTGCAGCAGGGAGGTGACCAGGTAGGCGGTGGGCGCCGGCAGGA
>DATNKH010000336.1:0-3959 GCA_035603475.1 Thermoanaerobaculia bacterium | reverse complement strand
CCCGCCGCCGCCGCTGACCGCCACAGGGCCGTCAGCGGCGCCGGGGCTCACGATCCGAAGAAGAACTGGAACGGGATGTGGGCGCGCATCGCCCAGGCCTGCTCGTCGTGGCGGGCGCGCGGGAAGGCCAGGTAGAAGAGGTCCTCACCCTCGCGGAAGCCGCGGACGCGCAGCGTGTTGCGCATGATCCGGGTGGTCTCGTAGTTGTCACGCGGCCAGCCGCTGTCGAGGTAGATCTTGATCGGCCGCCTGGGCTCGCTCTCGATCCTCTCGTGCAGGTCGTCGCGGAAGCCGAAGGTGCTCGAGAGGCAGCCGGCGTTGCCGACGACGCCGGGCCATTGCCAGGCGAGGAAGAGCGACACGACGCCGCCGAGCGAGGAGCCCATCACCGCGGTGTCCGCGGGACCGGTGAGCGTGCGATGCTCGGCATCCACCCAGGGCTTCAGGTCTTCGACCAGGTAGCGGCCGAACTCCTCGTAGCCGGGGCTCGTGTAGTCGGCCATGCGGTCTTGCGGGTAGACGCCGACGATGATGGCCTGGCGCACCAGGTTCATCGCGTCGAGCACCCGCAGGGTCTCGTCGATCATCCAGTGATGGCCGCCGAAGGCCTCGCCGGCGAAGAACAGGTTCTGGCCGTCCTGCATGTAGAGCACGGGGTACCGCGCCAGCGTGTTCTCGGCATAGCCCGGCGGTTGGAAGACACGCACCGCGTGGCTGCGCTGCTCTCGCTGCGACGCGAGGTGGTGCAGGCTGCAGGCGCTGCAGCCCCGGTCGTCGAAGAAGTGGGGATAGATATCGATCACCCGCCGGCCGCCGGTGCCATCCGCCAGCGCCAGGTAATTCTCTCCCCGCGACCAGACGACCTCGTCGCCCTGCCGCAGGACCGGCTTGAAGTAGAGGTAGGGCCGCGCGTGCTCGAGCTCGAGCGCGAAGTCGCAGCCGGTGCCGTCCGCGGCCTCCACCGTGGGCTCGACGTCGGCGTCCCAGTCGCTCTCGGTGCGCAGCAGCAGCCGGCGGCCCGCAGCCGGACCAGGCGGCGCCGGCGACGCCGCCAGCGGGTACCGCACGCGCAACGTCAGCGAGTGTGTCATCCCACTTCCATACGGCGCTGCTTCGCCGCCCGGATGCAGCCACTGACGGCTCCGCATGAGCTTTACCGAGGCAGCATATACTTTCCCCTCATCTTGAAAGGGACCGCACGCAGCAGGCGCATGAGTGGCGCCACCCTGGCATTGGCACTGCTCCTCATCTGGGCCTGCGGCCTGCGCCTATGGCTGTTACTCCCCCAGCTGGACAAGGACCGCTTCTGGGATGAACGTTACGGGGTGGAGAACCTCAGCTCGCTGCTGGTGGACGGGCAGCTGCGGCCGGCGAACGGCTTCCACCCGGGCCTGTCCTACCTGCCGCATGCGGCACTGCTGGCGGCGAGCGAAGGGCTGCACCGGCTGACCGGCCGCGCGGTCTTCGCAGTCTTCGCCGGCGACGACGACCTGAGCCCGACCGGCTATTTCCTCTGTCGCCTGCTACAGGCGCTTGCCGGCACTCTCTCGGTCTATCTCACCTATCGGATCGGGCGGCGGCTGGACTCGCCGGCGGCCGGCGTCACCGCCGCCTTGCTGCTGGCCGCGGTGCCGTGGCACCTGCGGCAGTCGGTGATCTTCAAGCCCGACATCCTGCTGGTGACGGCCTCTCTCGTCGCCTTTGCCGCCAGCCTGGCGGCCGCGGAGCATCCGACGCGGCGCCGCATCGCCGAGGCGGGAGCCGCGGTCGGCCTGGCCCTCGCCGCCAAGTTCAACGCCGGGCCGGCCGCGATCCCCGTGGCAATCGCCGCGCTCGCCGGCGGCGGCTGGCGCTGCCGGCAACGGTGGGCGGCGCTGCTTCTTGCGGGCTTCGCGGCGGCGGCTGTCTGCCTGCTCTTCACCCCATTCCTGATCTTGGATCCGGGGCTCTACGCCTGGAGCTTCGGCACCACCTTGCGGGACTATGCGGTCAAGGGGTCCGAGCAGGGCAGCAGTCACCTGATGGTCCTGGCGCATGCTCCGGGCGCGCTGCTGTCGGAAGGCTTTCACGGGCCCGTGATCGGGGCCCTCGGTCTCGCCGGCCTGTTGCTGGCGCCAGTCGCCTCGAAACGATTCTCAGACTCGCCGGAGACGTCGCGCGCACGGCGGCTCGGACCGCTCATGATGTCGGCCTACGTCGCCGGGTATGCGCTGGCCTATGCCCTCAGCACCACCAATCCGAGCGACCACAACTGGCTGCCGCTGGCGCCGTTCGTGGCCCTCTGCGCCGCCAGGGTCCTGCATCGGGGTTGGGAATGGATCGCGCCCCACCTGCGCGCCTGGCAGCGGCTGGCGCTGGGGACGGCGGCGCTCGCGGCGGCAGCGGCCTACCTCGTCGCGCCGGCCAACTCCTATGTCTACGAGACCTGCGTGCCGCCGGTTCAGGAGCGGGCGCGGGACTACCTCCGTGACCGTCTGCAGCCGCTGGGATGGCGGGTTGTCGTCCGCGAGGAGGACTCCGATGCGCAGTGGTACGGCGACCCGGCGATCGTCCAGGAAGTCACCAGCCTCGACGAGATGCGCCCGGAAGAGCTCGACCGCGCGGACGCCGAGATCTTCCACGCTGACCGGCTCGACGGCATCCACGGCGGCTTCTATCGCCGCCGGCTCGAGGCGCGGGGTGCCATGGTCGCCCGCTTCGAGCCGGGCCCGTTCCGCGCCCATGGCCGGGCGGTGGTGGTCGTCGTCCACCGCTGGATCAAACAGGGCGAGCCCGAGCCGCTCGATGTCGCACCCCTCGCCCAAGCGCGCGATCGCCTGGCGGCCGAGCTGCCCGCCACCACCCTGCCAACCGGCGTGGCGGCCGTCGCTTCCCTGGAGGTGTGGCTGCCACCCGGCTCGGACCCCGAGACGCTGCGGAACGTGCTGATCGGTGGCAGCCCGCTGTCGGCGGTCTTCATGCGACGTGAGGCCGGCTCGCCGCGGTTCGTCACCGAGCGATTCCCGGTGGCGGCAGCCAGGTCTCGGGTGACCCTGGTGCTCGCGAGGTTCTTCCCCCCGGATAGCGGCGTCGGCATCCAGCTGCAGCGCTGGCGCTCCCCGGGAGCGGATGGCCCGAGTCCGGCGGCCAGGGCCGCGCCCCCGCTGTCACACCAGGCCGGCGTCGCGCCTATCTCTCTCGACGGAGCGAATCGACGCCCCGGAAAGGAGAAACCGAGATGATTCGCAAGCTGAGCTGGTTGGCGCTGGTGGTGGCGCTCGCGGCGCCGGCCGCGGCGGCATGGGCCGCGGACGCCAAAGCCGGCGGGAGCGGCAAGGCCGACCCGCCTTCGTGTTGCTGCCCTCCCTGCTGCGACGACGCGTGCCCGAAGTAGGAAGCGGGTAGGTCGCCGCGGGTGGAGCGCGTCGCGCGCGAAGCGCTGCAGCGCCAGCTCGAACGGCTGGCGGACGGGGACCGCGATGCGTTCCACCCGCTGTTCGTACGCCTCTGGCCGCTGCTGCAGGGCTTCGCCTCCCGCTGCCTGCCGCGGGAGGACGTCGAGGACGCGGCGCAGGAAGCTTTGCTCCGCGTCTTCGCCCGTGCCGCCGAGTTCGACCGCCGGCGCGACGCGCTTTCGTGGGTGCTGGGCATCGCCGCCTACGAGATCCGCACCGCGCGCCAGCGGCGCCGGCGCCGCCGGCGGCGCGAGCATCCCGACGACGCTCTCGCCGGCCAGCCCGACCCGGGCCGGTCGCCGGAAGAGATGGCGCTGGCGGCCGAGCTGGAGCGTGCCCTGGGCGAGGCGCTGGGCGCCCTCCGCCCGGTGGATGCCGAGACGCTGCTGGCGTACGCTCGCGGCGAGCGCCCCGATCTGCCGGGTCCCACCTTCCGCAAGCGCGTCGAGCGCGCCCTGGGCCGCCTGCGGAGCGCCTGGAGGCTGAACCATGACCGTCGCTGAAGCCCCTCTCGCCACTCGCGCC
>DATNKH010000335.1:0-5902 GCA_035603475.1 Thermoanaerobaculia bacterium | reverse complement strand
GCCGCGACCTGGCAGGTGCCGATGCTCACGCCCTGCGGCCGCGAGGTGGCGGCCGCCACCATCGACGGCTACAAGCGCCTGCTGCGCCCGTCGATCGCCAACGAGGTGCGCGGCGAGCTGCGCGAGCGCGCCGAGGCCGAGGCCATCGCGGTGTTCCGCGCCAACCTCGAGGCGCTGCTGCTGCAGGCGCCTTTCGGCCAGCTGCCGGTCATGGGCCTGGACCCGGGCCTGCGCACCGGCTGCAAGCTGGCGGTGGTCGATGGCACCGGCCGGGTGGTGGCGACCGAGGTCATCTATCCCATCCTGCACCCCGAACGAGAGGCGGCCGCGGCCGCCACCGTGCTGGCGCTGGCGGCCCTCCACGGCGTGCGGGCCATCGCCATCGGCAACGGCACGGCGAGCCGCGAGACCGAGGTCTTCGCGCGGCGCGTGCTGACCGACGCCGGGGAGGAGGCAGTCGCCCAGGTGGTGATCGCGGTGGTGCCGGAGACCGGCGCGTCGGTCTACTCCGCCTCGGCGACCGCCCGCGAGGAGCTGCCGGACCTCGACGTCGCGCTGCGCGGCGCCGTCTCCATCGCCCGGCGCCTCCAGGACCCGCTGGCGGAGCTGGTCAAGATCGAGCCGCGGTCGCTGGGAGTCGGGCAGTACCAGCACGACGTCGACCAGAAGGCGCTCGACCGCCAGCTCGACACCGCGGTGGAGGGCGCGGTCAACCGCGTCGGCGTCGAGCTCAACTCCGCCTCGGCGCCGCTGCTGCGGCGGATTTCGGGCCTCTCGGAGCGGCTGGCGCGCGCCGTCGTCGAGCACCGCGAGCGCCAGGGCCCGTACCGCTCCCGGCAGGCGCTGCTAGGGCTGCCCGGCTTCGGCCCGAAGACCTTCGAGCTGGCCGCCGGCTTCCTGCGCGTGCGTGGCGGCGACCACCCGCTCGACGCCACCGGCGTCCATCCCGAGCGCTACGCGGTCGTGCAGCGGATGGCAGGCGAGCTGGGGGTGCCGCTCGCCGAGCTGGTGGGCAACCCCGCGCTGGTGTCGCGCCTCGACTTCGCGCGCTTCGCCGACGCCGCCCAGGGGCTCGGCAGCTTCACCCTCGGCGACATCCGCGCCGAGCTCGAGCGCCCCGGCCGCGATCCGCGCCCGGACTTCCGCACGCCGAAGTGGCGAGCCGACGTGACCAGCGTCAAGGACCTGGCCCCCGGGATGGTGCTCGAGGGGCGGGTGTCGAACGTCACCAACTTCGGCGCCTTCGTCGACATCGGCGTCCACCGCGACGGCCTGGTGCACGTCTCGGAGCTCTCGCACCGCTGGATCGGCGATCCGCGCCAGGCGGTGCAAGTGGGCCAGATCGTCAGCGTCAAGGTGCTCGAGGTCGACGCCCAGCGCGAGCGGGTCTCGCTGTCGCTCAAGGCGCTGGAGGTGGCGGAGCTGGCGCCGGTGCGGAGCGGCCGGGAAGGCCGCGAGAGAGGGGCGGGCCGGGGGGCCGAAAGAGAACGCGCCGCCCGCGAGCCCCAGGCCGCCGCATCCGCAACCGCAGCTGGACCGCCACCGTCCGCTCCCGTGGCCAAGCCGCGGGGGAGTGGGTCACCGCGCGGCGCCGAGCGGGCCCGTGCTCAGCGGGCAGGCGCTCAGCAGGCTGTTACTCAGCAAGCCGGCGCCAAGGGATCGCGTCCCGGCGCCAGAGACTCGCGTCCCAGCGCCAAGGAGTCGCCTCCCGCCACGGCCGCCGCCGCGCGGCCGCCTGCCAAGCCGCATGCGACGATCGAAGACCTGATGCGCAAGTTCAACCGGCGTTAGGCGAAAAAACCATCCAGGCCTCGTGGTTCGTCCACGCTCAGCGCTACCCGCGCTTCGCTCAGCGCTACCCGCGCTTCCCGCGCTTCCCTCAGCCCTACCCGCGCCTCACCCGCGCTTCCCGCGCTTCCCGCCCTTCGGCGCAGGCGGCGGCGCGTGCCGGGCCTCCCAGATGCCGCGCGACAGCTCGGCGATGAAGCGGTTCGCCTCCTCCTCCTTGTCGAAACCGGAAGTCAGCACGACCAGCACGTAGGGCGACTCGCCGGGAGGCAGGACGATGCCGGCGTCGTGGTGGATGAGGGTGATGTCGCCGGTCTTGTGGGCGACCGGCGTCCCCGGCGGCAGGCCGGCCGGGATCTTCTCGTTGAACTCCTGTGCCTCGAGCACCTCGAGCATCGCGGCGGCGGCGTGGTGCGAGATCGAAGGCCTGGCCAGCGGCTCGTCCGCCCCGGGATCGGGCGGCGCGGCGGCCGCGGCGTCTCCGGGCTCGGCGGCGGCCCGCGCGAGGGACGCCAGCAGCAGCATCAGGTCGGCGGCGCTGACCTCGTTGTTCAAGCCCGCCTGGTAGGCCTTCTCGTCCTCGACGCCGCGCAGGACCTGCAGGTTGTAGGCGCCCAGCTGGCGCATCACGTCCATCACCCGCGAGGCGCTGAGCTGTTCGATCAGCAGGTTGGTGGCCAGGTTCGAGCTGCGCACGATCATGTGCCGGATGAGGTCCGAGAGCGGCCGCGTGCCGCCCACCGCGGCGTAGAGCTCGGGATCGCCGTCGTCCTCCTTCGCGAGGTGGTAATGGGAGCCGTCGACGATGCTGCGGAAGTCGTTCTTCACCGCGATCGGCTGGTCGATCGCCAGGGTGCCCTGATCGATCGCGGCCCAGGCGGCGATCATCAACGGCACCTTCATGGTGCTGGCGGCGTGGAAGGGCCGCGTCTCGTTGCGCAGCACCTTGCCGCCGCTCGCGACGTCCAGGTAGGCCACGGCGACGGTGGCGGTGCGGACGTGCCGGTAGGCCCGATCGACCGCCTTCTCGACGGCTTGCGTCTGCGGCGAGAGCGGCCCCTCCCAGGGCGCGCGCGATCCCCAGCCGGTGGCACAGCCCGCCGCGCCGGCCGCGACGGAGAGAACGAGCGCCAGTCCCGCCCACCGCATCATGAGACCAGCCCCACCCGAGCCGCTACCCGGCGCGCCGCCCCGGCGAGCATCAGTCCCGCGGGATCTCCTGGTCGAGGTTGATGGCGCTTCCCGAGAGGCGGGCGATCAGCATCAGCCGGCGCTTGTAGCGGTTCGCCTGCTCGAGCCGGACGATGCGCCGCACCGCCGCCTCCTCGTAGCCGCGCTCCACGACCTCGGCCGGCCGCAGGCCGAGGTCGAACAGCAGGTAGAGCACCTCGTCGGCCACCTCGTAGGTGAGGCCGAGCTCTTCCTCGTCGGTCTGCCCCGGCCAGAGGTCGGCCGAGGGCTGCTTCGCCACCACCTGCCGCGGCAGCGCGAGGTGCTGGGCGAGCCGCCAGACCTGCTGCTTGTAGAGATCGCCGAGCGGGTTCAGCGAGCTGGCATTGTCGCCGAAGACCGTGGAGTAGCCGAGCAGGATCTCGGTCTTGTTGGACGTGCCGAGCACCAGGCAGCCGAGCTTCTTGGCCTGATCGAAGAGGATGGCCATGCGCTCGCGCGCCAGCTTGTTGCCGCGGCGCCGCCGGTCGTCATCGCCCTCTCCCGGGATCTCGAGCGCGAAGTAGGGATCGACCATCGGCGAGATGTCGATCAGCCGGTGGTCGACGCCGAGCTGCTTGGCGACGAGGCAGGCGTCGCGCGCGGATTCCGGGTTGGAGGTGCGGTAGGGGAGCACGAAAGCGTGAACGCGCGACGGTCCGAGCGCGCGGGCGGCGAGGGCGGCGGCGAGCGCCGAGTCGACGCCGCCGGAGAGCCCGACCACCACCCCCTCGGTGGCGGAGGTGGCGACCGCGTCGCGGATGAAGTCGGTCAGCACCGCAACCGCCAGCGGCGCGTTGAGGGCCAGGCGGCCGGCTACCTGCTCGCGGCGGATCATCGGGCGGCCTCCGGCCCGGAGATGTCGCTGCGGTCGTCGGCGAGCAGCGGCAGCTTCCAGCGCAGCCGGTCGGCGTCGCGCAGGTCGAGCTCGGCGATCAGCAGGTGCTCCTCGAGATAGGGGGCGCGCTCCGCCAGCTCGCCGCCGGGGCGGACGACGTGGCTGCCGCCGGTGTAGAACGAGCCCTCCTCCCAGCCGACCCGGTTGCAGTAGACCACCCAGCAGGTGTTGAGCAGGGCGGCAGAGCGGGTCAGCAGCTCCCAGCTCTCGGCGCTCTCGGGCACCTCGCCGCCGCCGATGCGGCCCGGCGCGGCCGAGGGCACGAGCAGCAGCTTGGCGCCGCCGAGCGCCAGCCGCCGGGCCAGCTCGGGATGCCACAGGTCCTCGCAGATCAGCACCCCGGACCGCCCCCAGGGCAGCGTCGCCAGCTCCAGGCGGCGGCCGGCGCCCAGGAAGCGCTGCTCCTGGAAGATGCCGTAGGTCGGCAGGTAGAGCTTGCGGTGGAAGAAGGCGGGATGGCCGTGGCGCAGCAGCGCGGCGCTGTTGTAGAGCACCCCCTGCCGGTCTTCCTCGACGAAGCCGACCAGCACCGCCATCGGACCCGCCGCCGCGGCCAGCCGCTCGAAAGCGGCGGCGCCGGCGGCCAGCGCCACGCGCGGGGTGAGATGCAGCAGGCGGTAGCCGGTCAGCGAGAGCTCGGGGAACACCAGCAGGTCGACCTCCCGCTGCCGGGCGCGCTCGATCCATGCGAGATGACGCTCGACGTTCGCCTCGACCTCGCCCAGGAGGCAATCGCACTGGGCGAGGCCCACGGTGAGGCGGGAAGGGATTTCCATGATACCCACGGATGCTAGCATGGCGCCCTATGGCCGACCGGCGCAGCCGCCCCGACCGCCCGGACCGTCCCGACCGCTCCGACCGCTCCGGCCGCCGAAGCGCGCCCGCCGTCACCGCCGCCGCCGCGGCGCTGCTGCTGCTGTGCGTGGCTTGGTCGTCTGCGTCGTCGGCGTCGTCCGCGTCGTCCGCGTCGTCTGCGTTGTCTGGATCATGGGCGGCGCCCGCTCCCGCGCCGGCCGGCCACTCGACCAACGGCGCGAATGTGCTCAAGGACCGCGTCATCTCGGTGGTCGACGAGGACCCGATCCTGGCCACCGACCTCGACCGGGCCATCGTCATCGGACAGCTGGCGCCGAAGCCCGGCGAGTCGCAGCGCACCTTCCGGCGCCGTGTCCTCGACGATCTCATCGCGCAGCGCCTGCGCTTCCACGAGATCGACCGCTTCGGCCTCGAGCAGGTCCCGGTGGACCAGATCGAGCGCCAGGTCGCCGAGGTGCGCGGCCGCTTCAAGGACGACGCCACCTTCCGCAAGAAGCTCCGGGAGGTCGGCCTCGACGAGGCGGCGCTGCGCCAGCTGATGGCCCGCCAGCTCGAGGTGCTGGCGTACGTCGACGAGCGCCTGGGGCCGCAGGTGTTCGTCGGGCTGGACGACATCTCGAACTACTACCGTACCGTCCTCACCCCGCAGCTGCAGCAGCAGCACCTGCCGGTGCCGCCGCTCGAGGCGGTGCGCGACAAGATCCGCGAGGTGCTGCGCCAGCAACGGCTGACCGAAGAGATCGAGCGCTGGACCGAGGAGCTACGCCGCAAGGCGGTCATCGCCGTCTACTTCGATGAGCCGGCGGGCGGCCCGCTGCCGCCGGTGGTGAAGCGCATCGAGCTCGGCAAGAAGCCGGACGTCCCGCCGCTGCCGGCCAACGCCCCGCACAAGCCGCCGCCTCCCAAGCAGCCCCCGCCCCCGTAAACGAGCGCTCTACTTCCCGAGCACCGCGCGCACTGGCCTTGCGCCAAGTGCATAGATAGCCTATGCTTCCGGCGATGAACAGCGCGGCCGGAAGGACTTTCCCGAGGAGTTGGTGCAACCGCCGAGCGGCGTGGGTGTGGCTTCTGGTGCTCCTTCTCCCCCGCGCGAGTCGGGGACTCGCATGGACCCAGAACGCGACGCCCCCGGGCGGCATCATCACCGCCCTGGCCCTCGGTGGATCATCGCCGAGCATCCTCTATGCCGGG
>DATNKH010000334.1:0-3866 GCA_035603475.1 Thermoanaerobaculia bacterium | reverse complement strand
GGCTACGCCAACGTCTCGCTGCGCAAGATCGCGCGGCGCATCGGCTATACGCCGATGGCCATCTACGTCCATTTCCGCGACAAGTCCGAGATCCTGGACTGCATCTGCGAGGAGAGCTTCGCCTGCTTCCGGGCCAACGCCGAGCGCCTCGACGGCCTGGGGTTGCCGCCGCGCGAGCGCCTGGCCGCCGGCCTGCGCGCCTACGTCGCCTTCGGGCTCGAGCATCCGCATCACTACCAGCTCACCTTCATGACGCCGCCCTGCGGCAGCCAGAGCCTGGGCCGCCGCAACGAGATCGGGCAGGACTGCTACCAGCGAATGCGCCGCCGGGTGGCCCTCTGCATGGGCGCTGATGTCGCCGGCGGCGAGGGCGGGGAAGGTGGGGAGGGCGCCGAGGTCACTCCGGAGGTCGAGCTGGCGGCCCAGACCATCTGGACGGCGGTCCATGGGCTGGTCTCGCTGCTCATCGCCCGGCCGGAGTTCCCCTGGCTCGAGCGCGAGCGCCTGATCGACTCGGTGATCGAGGGGGCGCTCAGGCCACTGCCATGACCACCGACGCCATCGCCGCCGGCCGCCCCGCGGCGGGCGCCGACGAGATGCAGCTCAGCCCCTGGCTGATCTCGATGATCGTGGTGCTCGCCACCTTCATGGAGGTGCTCGACACCTCGATCGCCAACGTCTCGCTGCCGCACATCGCCGGCAGCCTGTCGGCGACCAACGACGAGAGCACCTGGGTGCTGACCTCGTACCTGGTGGCCAACGCCATCGTGCTGCCGCTCTCGGGGTGGTTCTCCAACGTCTTCGGCCGCAAGCGCTTCTACATGACTTGCGTGGTGCTGTTCACCGCCAGCTCGTTCCTGTGCGGCCTGGCGCCGAGCCTGCCGCTGCTGATCTTCTTCCGCGTGCTGCAGGGGCTGGGGGGCGGCGGCCTGCAGCCGAGCGCCCAGGCGATCCTGGCGGACGCCTTCCCGCCGGAGAAGCGCGGCATGGGCTTCTCGGTCTATGCGATGGCGGTGGTCTTCGCGCCCGCCATCGGTCCGACGCTGGGCGGCTGGATCACCGACAACTTCAACTGGCGCTGGATCTTCTACATCAACGTGCCGGTCGGCATCGTGTCCTTCGCGCTCACCGGTGCGCTGATCAAGGACCCGCCCTACCTGGTCGAGCGGGTCAAGCAGTTGCGCGGCAAGCTGCGCATCGACTACGTCGGCATCGGGTTGCTCACCCTCGGCCTGGGCTTCCTGCAGGTGGTGCTCGACAAGGGGCAGGAGGACGACTGGTTCGGCTCGAGGATGATTGCCTCGTCGGCGGCGATCTCGGCGGCGGCGCTGCTCGCGGTCTTGTGGTGGGAGCTGCGGGTGAAGGACCCGATCGTCGACCTGCGGCTCTTCCGCGAGCGCAACTTCGCGATCTCCAACGTGCTCATCTTCGCCCTCGGCTTCGCCCTGTTCGGCAGCACCGTGCTGGTCCCCCAGTTCTTGCAGACGCTTCTCGGCTACACGGCGACCGAGGCCGGCAAGGTGCTGTCGCCGGGAGGAGTGGCGGTGATGATGGTGCTGCCGATCACCGGCGCGCTGATCAACCGCATCGGGGCGAGGGCGCTGATCACCATCGGCCTGATCATCGCCGGCGGCGGCCTGTGGCTCACCTCGCACATCAGCCTCGACGTCAGCTACTGGACGATCACCAGCTACCGGATGATCGTGGGCATCGGCATCGCGTTCCTGTTCGTGCCGATCTCGACGGCGGCGTTCTCGCGGCTGTCGCAGGACAAGAGCAACGCCGCGTCGGCGCTGTTCAACCTGTCACGCAACCTGGGCGCGAGCTTCGGCATCGCGCTGGTCATCAACCTGGTGGTGCGCCAGAGCCAGGTGCACACCAACCTGCTGGTGTCGCATGTCACGAACGGCAACCCGGTCTACGCGCAGTGGATCGCCGGCCTCACCCAGCGGCTGGTGCAGCAGGGCGCCTCCACCTACGACGCCGGGCGGCAGGCGGTGGCGGTGGTCGCCCGCATCATCGCCCAGCAGGCGGGTGCTCTCGCGTATCTCGATGCGTTCCGCTTCGTGGCGATCGCCTGCTTCGTGATGCTGCCGCTGGGCTTGCTGCTCAAGAGTGTCCGGACCGGCGGCGGGCCCGGTCACATGGAGTGAGACGCGTCCGGCCGCGGGTCGGCGCCGAGCCGCCTGGGCCGAATCGACTGGACCGACCGGACCGACCTGGGTCGAGTGGAGGGGAGCGAGAGCTGTCATGGAAGGATTCGCACGCAGGACCATCGGCAGGACCATCGCCCTGCCGGTGCTGGCAGGCCTGCTCTGGCTGGCCGCGGCCGGCCGGGTGGCGCGGCCGCTCGCGGCGCAGGTGGTGCCTGGAGTCGGCGGCGCCGGTGGCGCGCCCGGCCTCGCGCTGAGCAACATCGCGACCCCGCTGCCGCCGGCCCCTTCGCCTGCGGCGGTGGTCGCCGGCCCCAGCCATTTCCAGGGCAGCGTGCCGACGGGCGAGGCGACCGGCGAGCTGCTGCAGCTGTCGCTCGCCGACGCCCTGGAGCGGGGCTTGCGGACCAACCTCGGGGTGATCGACAAGGGCCTCGACAGCCGGCTGGCGCAGGCCGAGCGGCAGCGGGCGCTGTCCAACCTGCTGCCGCAGCTCACCGGCAAGCTCAGCCACCAGACCCTCGAGCTCAGCCTGGTGACCTTCGGCTTCAAGATCCCCGGCATCCCCGAGGTGATCGGGCCGTTCAGCTTCCAGGACGCGCGGTTGACGCTGACCGACCAGCTGTTCAACCTGCAGTCGCTGTACAACTTCCGCTCGGCGCGGGAGTCGGCGCACGCGGCCGAGCTGTCGCTCGCCGACGCCCGGGAGCTGGTGGTGGAGGTGGTGGGCGCCGCGTACTACCAGGTGGTGGCGAGCGCGGCGCGCCTCGACACGGCGCGTGCCCAGGGCAAGTCGTCGCGGGCGCTCGAGGAGCTGGCCCAGAACCAGGTGAAGTCCGGGCTGACGCCGTCCATCGACGCCTTCCGCGCTACCGTGCAGCGGCAGACCGACGAGCAGCGGGTGGCGGTGTACGAGGCGACGTTCGAGAAGGACAAGCTGACCCTGGGGCGGCTGATCGGCCTGCCGGCCGGGCAGCGCTTCGCGATCACCACGCCGGTCCCCTACGTTCCCTGGACCGGGCCGGGCCAGGAGGAAGCGATCAAGACGGCGCGCGCCTCGCGCAGCGACCTCAAGAGCGCCACGGCGGCGTTCAAGGCGGCCGAGCTCGCCAAGCAGGCGGCCGAGGCCGAGCGGCTGCCGAGCCTGGCGGTGTCCGGCGACTACGGCCGCGTCGGCAAGAACCTCGTCACCACCGACGGCACCTACACCCTGTTCGCCGGCATCTCGCTGCCGATCTACGAGGGCGGCCGCATCCACGCTGAGGTGACGCGGGCCGAGGCGACGCTCGAGCGGCGCCGCGCCGAGCTCGCCGACCTCGAGGGGCGGGTGGAGTACGAGGTGCGCGGCAACTTCCTCGACCTGCGGGCGGCCGAGACCTCGGTCGAGGTGGCGCAGAAGAACGTCGACCTCGCCGAGCAGACCCTGGTCGTGGCGCAGGACCGTTTCGCCAACGGCATCACCAACAACGTCGAAGTCGTGCTCGCCGAGCAGGAGCTCGCCGCGGCGCACGAGAACTACATCGCCAGCCTCTTCTCGCACAACTTCACCAAGCTCTCGCTGCTGCGGGCGATGGGACAGATCGAGCAAGGGGTCAAGCAGTTCCTGGGTGGACAAGCTCCGGGAGGGGCACGGTAAGCCATGGCACCAGAGACCGAGGTCGTCGAGGAGCAGCAGGCGCCCGGCGCCGCGCGGCAGGGGGCGGGGGAGGGACG
>DATNKH010000333.1:0-5297 GCA_035603475.1 Thermoanaerobaculia bacterium | reverse complement strand
GGTAGTAGACGACCCCCCCCTCCCGATACGCCCGGTCGGAAAGGATGCGCGGACCGCAAAGCCCATGTGTCGCGCGATCGCAAGCCTCGGCCAGCCTGAGGACACCCGCGTCGTCCTCGGCGTAGATGGTGATGAACTTACCCGACGAGCCCCGCGGCGCATGGGCTTCGTTGAGACGCATCAGGAGAGCCTTGCTGGCCGCGAATTTGAACCAGCAGGACTCTTGGTAGAGCAACGGCACGATCGCCTCGAGGATCTGAGGAGCCGAACGCGGAGTCGCCGAGACATGAAGCTTCCAACCCTGCCCGGGCAGGCGGGCCTTCGAGCTCTCGAGTTGCACCCAAGGCGGAGCGACCTTGATCGTCCAGTCTGCCGCTCTCCCGGATGCTGCAAGATGGCGCTCCGCGCAGTCCAGCAGCTCATCGCGCGCGAGCAACTGTTCCGGATCGCCGAGTGCGAAGATGACGCTGATCATCGCCGCACTGCCGACTGCAGGCACCTGCCCCTACCGGGCTGAAAGACGGGCGACCAGCATGGGTGACGACCTCGCATGAGCTCAGTTCAGAAAGTACGCTTATTATACTAGTGCAAGCGTTAAAGCGCTAATATAGGAGATGGGGGTATCTGGCCGGTGGTTCAGCCACGATCCCTTCACCTGGACCTGGCTCTCAGTTGCTCGACCAGTTGTGCCAATTGGTCCACTCGGTGGCGCAGCTCTTCAAGGTCCTTCTCCGCGGGGCGATTGCCGGGCAGCCGCGCCGCGGCCGAAGGCCTCACGGATGCGAAGAGTGCCTGCATCCTCTCGATCAGGGGATTGCGCTGTTCCGGCTCTTTCAGGATCAGGCGGAAGAACTCCAGGGGCTGGATATCTAGTACTTGAAGAACATCGAAGAGTTGAAAAAGTTTGAGCTCAAATTTCCCGGTGAGGAGCCGGTTGAGGTCCACGCCAGAACCCTGGCCCGCCAGACGTCTTTCGATCTCCCGGCGGCTCAAATCGGACAGATCGATGAGGCTACTCAACGCCTCCCGCACGCGCGCAACCTCCGCCTTACTGCCACCCATCCCGGTTACACCTTAAGGCCGCATGACCTGTTTTGCGATCATTAGTTGCGGGTCAACAGCGTTGAACTTTGAAAGGGAGATCAGTTTCGACAAAATCAACGACGATACGAGCTACAAGCTCATTCTGTGCTAGCTGGATGACGGTCCAGAAGGATCCCTCCTCTATCTATGACGCGGGCTGACGACCCAGACCGCTAGATTCAGAGCTCGTAAGCACTGCCGACAGCCGCGAGAAGAGCCAGGGAAGGGCCCTGGCCTGCCCCCACCCCGCCTCCGGCCTGCGCCCCTACCACGGCCGGGGAAGATGGCAGGCACCCTATGCCGGCAAGATCGACTACCGGGTCATCGAGCCGGGCCGCGTCTACCTGTAGGCCGAGCAGAGCTGCCGATCGGAAGCTCCATGGACCCATTTCATTCGTGAGCTTCGAGAGTCCGAAGCGATCCTCCCTCTTGCTCACGGTGCGCCCGCCCGAGTAAGGCAATCGTGGCAGCCTGAGCCGCGGCAGAGAGAGCCTCGCGGCCCTCCCCGCGGCCTCCCCAGAACGTGGGTCGCGGGCCCGTGGCCTTGGTATGCTCGAGCGATGAAATACCTCCTCTACAACAAACTGTCGCCCTACTATGACCTCATCTACGCGGCCAAGGACTACGAGGGCGAAGCCCGCTATCAAGTCCAGCTGATCGAGAAGTACAAACGGTCATCCGGGAGGGACTTTCTGGAAATGGCCTGTGGCACCGGCAGGTACCTCGAATTCTTTGCACGAGGCTTTACTTGCACCGGCCTGGACCTGAACCCGGCAATGCTGCGCATCGCACGAAAAAGGGTGAAAAAGGCCACGCTGGTGCAGGGAGACATGTTGACGATGAAGCTCGGGAAGCAGTTCGACGTGGTCGCTTGCCTCTTCAGCTCGATCGGCTATGTGCGCGGCTCGAGGAACCTGCGGAAGGCCATCCGCAACTTCGCGGATCATCTCAAGCCGGGAGGAGTCATCTTGATCTCTCCCTGGATCAGCAAGGACGATTTCAACGTCGGCATGCCGCACCTGGATACCTATCAGAGCAAGGACATCAAGATCGCCAGGGCAGTCGTGTCCCGGCTGAAGAGTAGAGACGTATCACTCATCAATTTCAATTGGATGATCGCGGAGAGGAACAAGCCCGTGCGGCACGTCGATGACGATATCCATGAGTTGACCATGCATTCCCACGAAGAGTTCATGGCTGCGATGAGCGCAGCCGGCCTGAGAGGCAGGCTCATTCGAGATCGCAAGGCTGGCCGGGGGTTGTACGTCGGAGTCAAGCCTCGATAAAGCTCAGCTTCGCTGCAGCGCCTGCCGGCAGCGGCGCAGGGCGCGCTCGCGGTCGGGCAGCGGCAGGCCGTCGAAGAGCCCGACCGGGCGCTCGCGCCCCGCTTCCAGGGCCGCGAGGACCTCGCGGTACTGGTGCTCGGCCCGGCCGCGCTGGTCGAGGCGCAGCAGGCAGTCGGCGAGCAGCAGGCGCGCCTGGAACAGCGAGGGATCGAGGTAGAGAGCGGCGCGATAGGACGCGGCCGCCTCCTCGGCCCGGCCGCCGAGGTCGTGGAGGAAACCGTCCAGCAGATGACCGGCGGGCTCCGAGGGGTCCGCGGCGAGGGCCTCGTCCACAGCCCGGCGGGCGGCGCCGGGACGGTTGGCCGCCAGCTCGTGGACGGCGGCGAGCAGGATCTCGAGGGCGTTGCGCGGCAGCGTCGCGCCGGCATCTCCGGCCGCGGCGGAGGCGGTGGGCGCGGCGGACCCGGCGGACCCGGCGGATGTCCACACCGCCGCGGCGGCCGTGACGGCGGGAGCCGTACGGCGCGGCGCGGCCGCCCTGGGAGCCGGGTCGCCGGCGGCAGGCCCCTGCGCGCGGGAGATAGGTGCAGGCGCCACCTGCGCGGCGCCCGGCCGGGCGCGGCGGTGGCGATAGCAGTAGCAGGTGCCCAGGTCGACCGCCTCGAGCTCGTCCTGGATCTGCCAGAGCGTCTCGGAGGCGCCGAGGAAGAGCGCTCCCCGGCGGCTCAGGAGCTGCGTCACGTGCGCCATCACCCAGCTCTGCAGCGGGCGGCCGAAGTAGATCAGCACGTTGCGCAGCAGGACGAGGTCGTACTCGTCGGCGGGAAGAGCGTAGGGCGGCTGGGCGAGGTTGAGGGTGCGATAGTCGATGCGGGAGCGCAGCTCCGGCGCCAGCTCGAAGAGCTTGCCGCGGCGGTTGAACCAGCGCGCCAGCAGCGCTGGCGGCACCGGCGCCACCGCGCGCTCGCCGTAGAGGCCGCGGCGGGCGCCGGCGAGGGCTTCCTCGTCGAGGTCGGTGGCCAGGATGGTCCACTCCCAGCCGGCCAGCGCCGGCTGGTCGGCGAGCAGCATGGCCAGCGTCGCCGGCTCCTCGCCGCGGGCGCAGGCCGCCGACCAGATGCGCAGCCGGCGGCTGGCGGCGCGGGCGCGCAGCAGGCGCGGCAGCAGCTGGCGCTCCATGGCCTCGAACTGCTGCGGCGCACGGAAGAAGTAAGACTCCTTGACGGTGATCAGCGGCACCAGGCTCTGCCACTCGCGCGGCAGCTCCCCTGCCGCCAGCGCGCGCACGTACTCGGCGATGGTCGCCAGGCCGAGCGCCTGCGCCCGCCGCTGCGCCACCTCCGCGAGAAAGGCCAGGCGCGGCGGCGGCACCAGGTTGCCGGTGCTCTCGGTGACCAGCGCCGCGAGCTGCAGGACGGCGGCGTGCTTGCCGGTCATCGGCTTCGTGTCCCGCCTCGGACCACTAATCGTCGCTCCGCCGCTGCCAGGCCTGCGCCAGGGCGCGCGCCAGGTCGCGCGGCGGCAGCGCACGCTCCGCGGCGCCGCGCTCGAGGGCGACCCGCGGCATGCCGAAGACCACCGAGCTCGCCTCGTCCTGCGCCAGGGTGAGGGCGCCGGCGCCGCGCAGGGCCGCGAGCCCTTCGACGCCGTCGGCGCCCATGCCGGTGAGCAGCACCCCCGCCGACTGGCGGGGGAAGCTCTCGGCGCAGGACCGGAAGAGGTCGTCGACCGAGGGGCGATGGCCGCGGCGGGCCGGCGTCTCGGCGTCGAGGCGCAGCACGCCGCCGGCGTCGAGGCGCAGGTGGGCGCCGGCGGGCGCCAGGCGGACGGCGCCGCGGCGCGGCGATTCCGCATCGCGGGCCAGCCGCACGTCGAGCGGCAGCTCCTTGTTCAGCCATTCGGCCATCGCCGCCTCGAAGCCGGCGGCGATGTGCTGCACGATCAGGAAGCTGACCGGCGGCTCCGGCGGGACCTCCTCCAGCAGCTCGCGGATCGCCGCCGGCCCGCCGGTCGAGGCGCCGATCGCCACCCAGCGCAGCCCGCCGCCTCCCCTGGCGCCCGCGGCGCTTGCGACGTTCGCCGGCCGGGTGCCGGCGCCGGGCCCGCCGGAGCCCCGCCGCGCCCTGGCCGGCGGCGGCAGGGCGCGCGGGCGCGCCGCCGCCACCACCCGCACGGTCCGCGGCAGGCTGTCGGCGAGCACCTCCCAGCTGCCGGTGTCCTCGGGCTTCGGCAGCACCTCGATGGCGCCGCGGCGGATGGCCTCGAAGGCGGTCTGCATCTGGTTGCGGTTGGCGCGCGACGACAGCACGAGGATCGGCGTCGGGCGCAGCGTCATGATGCGCTCGATGGCGTCGTAGCCGTCCATCACCGGCATCTGCAGGTCCATCACCACCACCTGCGGCAGGTGATCGAGCACCGCCTGCACCGCCTGCGCCCCGTCGGCCGCCTCCGCGACCACCGAGATGTCGCCGGTGCGGGCCAGGAAGCGCCGCAGCACCGCCCGCACCGACGGCGAGTCGTCGACCAGCAGCACGCGGATCAGGGGACCTTCTCCACCGCCTCGGGCTCAGTTCTGAACGCTCAGGCGGCGCACCAGCTGGACCAGCTCGCCGGCGTCGAGGCTCTGCTTGGTGAGATAGGCGTCGGCCCCGGCCTTGAGACCGCGCAGGCGGTCCTCGGGCCGGTCGCGGGTCGAGACCACGACGATCGGGAGATGGGCGAAGTGCTCCATGCCGCGCAGCTGGCTGGTGAGCTCGAAGCCGTCCATGTCCGCCATCTCGATGTCGGTCACGACGCAGTCGAACGTCTCCTCCCCGAGGCGGGAGAGCGCCTCGGCGGCGTCGGCGGCCGCGGCCACCTCGAAGCCGGCGTCCTCGAGCAGCCGCCGCTCCATCTCGCGGGTCACCAGCGAATCCTCCACCAGCAGCA
>DATNKH010000332.1:0-2807 GCA_035603475.1 Thermoanaerobaculia bacterium | reverse complement strand
CATCCGCCTTCAGGGTGGCGAGGAGATCGCCGGTATTGACCTTGCCACCCTTGGTCGTGTGAACCTTTTCGACGACTCCGCTGGCCGTCGAGGGCACGTCCATGGCGGCCTTGTCGGACTCGAGAGTGACGAGCGGCGTGTCGATGGCGATGTTGTCCCCGGGCTTCACCAGCACGTCGATGACCTCGACGTCCTTGAAGTTGCCCAGGTCGGGCACGCGCACTTCCACCAGGCCGCCTGCCGCGTTCATACGGGCGCGGACCTCAGACCTTCCAGGGCACGGGCTTGGCGGGATCGACGCCGAGCGCCTCGATGGCGCGGCTCACGGTCGCCTGGTCCACGCGGGTATCGTCGGCCAGCGCCTTGAGCGCCGCTACGGCGATGTAGTTGCGGTCGACCTCGAAGTGCCGGCGCAGGGCGGCGCGCGAATCCGAGCGGCCGAATCCGTCGGTGCCGAGCGTCACGTAGCGCCCGCCGACCCACTGGCGGATCTGGTCCGGCACTGCACGCAGGTAGTCGGTGGCCGCGACCACCGGACCCTCGCAGGCCTGCAGCATCCGCCGCACGTACGGGACACGCGCGGCCTCTGCGGGATGCAGCAGGTTCCAGCGTTCGCATTCCAGCGCTTCGCGGCGCAGTTCACTGAAGCTCGTCACCGACAGCACATCCGCCGGTATGCCGTAGTCGTCCTCGAGGATCTTCGCCGCCGCCAGGCATTCGCGCAGGATGGTGCCGGAACCGAGCAGCGTCGCGCGCACCTTGCCGCGGCCGCCGATCTGCAGCAGGTAGCCGCCGCTCAGGATCCCCGCTTCCACGCCCGGCGGCATGGCCGGCTGCGCGTAGTTCTCGTTCATCACCGTGATGTAGTAGAAGATGCCTTCCTGCTCGGTATACATGCGGCGCAGCCCGTCGTGAATGATGACGGCGAGCTCGTACGCGAAGGCCGGATCGTAGGCGACGCAGTTCGGCACGGTGCTCGCAACCAGCTGGCTGTGACCGTCCTGGTGCTGCAGACCCTCCCCGGCGAGCGTGGTGCGCCCGGCGGTGGCCCCCATCAGGAAGCCGCGCACCTGCATGTCGCCTGCCGCCCAGATGAAATCCCCGACGCGCTGAAAACCGAACATCGAGTAGAAGATGTAGAACGGCACCATGTTGATGCCGTGGTTGCTGTAGGCGGTGCCGGCGGCCATCCACGAGCACAGCGATCCCGCCTCGTTGATGCCCTCCTCGATCATCTGGCCTTTCTTGTCCTCGCGGTAGGACATGAGCGTCTCCGAGTCCTGCGGCGTGTACAGCTGGCCGACCGAGGAATAGATGCCGATCTGGCGGAACAGCCCCTCCATGCCGAAGGTGCGCGCCTCATCCGGCACGATCGGCACGATGTTGCGACCGATGTTCTTGTCCTTGAGCAGTAGGGTGAGCGCTCGCACGAACGCCATGGTGGTGGAGATCTCGCGCTCACCGGTCCCCTCGAGGAGCGAGGCGAACGCCTCGAGCGGGGGTATGACGAGTTCCGGCGCGCTGTGGCGCCGGCTCGGCAGGTAGCCCCCGAGCGCCGCGCGGCGCTCGTGCAGGTAGCGCGCTTCGTCCGTCGCCTCGTCGGGCTTGCGGAACGGCAGACTCTCCAGATCCTCATCCGAGACCGGGATGTTGAAGCGGTCGCGGAACACGCGCAGGTCCTCGGTGGAGAGCTTCTTCTGCTGGTGGGCGATCATCTGGCCCTCGCCGCCCTTGCCGAGGCCGAAGCCCTTCACGGTCTTCGCCAGAATCACGGTCGGCTGCCCCTTGTGGCTCACGGCGGCGGCGTAGGCCGCATACACCTTGCGCGGGTCGTGGCCGCCGCGATTCAGCCGCCAGATCTCGTCGTCCGACATGTTGGCGACCATTGCCTTGAGCTCGGGGTACTTGCCGAAAAAATGCTCGCGCGTGTACGCCCCACCCTTGGCCTTGAAGTTCTGGTACTCGCCGTCGACGCACTCCTCCATCACCCGGCGCAGCAGGCCCTGATGGTCGCGCGCCAGCAGCGGATCCCAGCGCGAACCCCACAGTACCTTGATCACGTTCCAGCCGGCGCCGAGAAAGGCCGCCTCGAGCTCCTGGATGATCTTGCCGTTGCCGCGCACCGGGCCATCGAGCCGCTGCAGATTGCAGTTGATGACGAAAATGAGGTTGTCGAGTCCCTCGCGCACCGGCATGGTGAGCGCGCCCATCGACTCCGGCTCGTCCATCTCACCGTCGCCGAGGAATGCCCACACCTTACGATCCGAGGGCTTCACCAGCCCGCGGTGCTCCAGGTAACGGGTGAAGCGGGCCTGGAAAATCGCCATCATGGGACCCAGGCCCATCGACACCGTCGGGAACTGCCAGAAATCAGGCATCAGCCACGGGTGCGGATAGGAGGACAGGCCCACACCCGGGCCACCCGCCTCCTGGCGGAAGTGCAGCAGCCGCTGCTCGTCGAGGCGTCCTTCCAGATACGCGCGCGCGTAGATACCGGGCGAGGAATGTCCCTGCACGAACACCATGTCACCGGGGTGCTGCTCGGAGGGCGCGCGCCAGACGTGATTGAATCCCACTTCATACAAGGTTGCGGATGAGGCGTAGCTCGACAGGTGCCCGCCGTACTCGGAGGACTTCTTATTCGCCTGCAGCACCATCGCCAGCGCGTTCCAGCGGATGTAGGCCTCGATGCGGCGCTCGAGCGCACGGTTGCCCGGGTACTCCGGCTCGCGCCCGGTGGGAATGGTGTTGACGTAGGCGGTGTTGGGCTTGAACGGCAGGTAGGCGCCGCTGCGGCGCGTGTAGTC
>DATNKH010000331.1:0-11047 GCA_035603475.1 Thermoanaerobaculia bacterium | reverse complement strand
TTCTCCTTTGCACGGGGAGGTGCCCATCCCGGGCGGGCGCCTCCCCGCTTTTTTCGCTCCCGGCCGCCCGGGTCTCTGTCACACGTCTGTCACATCCTGGACCTTCGGCTGCCACTCCCCGCCGAGAGAATCGCACTGCGCGGTCACTCTGGGTCTCGGCATCGTTCACATGGATGTCACATGCGAACCGGGCGCGGCCCGCGCTGCCGGCGCATGATTTGCAGCCGTCCAATCACGACGCACAATGGGAAAGGAAACTCGGACATGAACCACAGGTCTGGCATGACTCGGGCTTTGGCGCCGCTGCTGGCCACGGCGCTCGTGCTCCTCGGCTGCACGGCAGCCTGCGCCGCCGTCACCGAGATCTCGGGCGCCGGAGCGACGTTCCCTTATCCGGTGTACGCCAAGTGGGCCGAGGCCTACAAGGCGAAGACCGGCATCGCGCTCAACTACCAGTCGATCGGCTCCGGCGGCGGCATCAAGCAGATCGAGGCCAAGACGGTCGACTTCGGCGCCTCCGACAAGCCGCTCGAGCCCAAGGATCTCGACGCCAACGGCCTGCTGCAGTTCCCGATGATCATGGGCGGCGTCGTGCCGGTCGTGAACATCGAGGGGATCGCCGCCGGCAAGCTGAAGCTCAACGGCGCGGCGCTCGCCAGCATCTATCTCGGCACCATCAAGAAGTGGGACGACCCGGCGATCAAGGCGCTCAATCCCGGCCTCAAGCTGCCCGACCGGGCGATCTCGGTCGTCCATCGCTCCGACGGCTCCGGCACCACCTTCATCTTCACCCACTACCTCTCCGAGGTGAGCCCCGAGTGGAAGCAGAAGGTCGGCGAGGAAGCCTCGGTGGCCTGGCCGACCGGAGTGGGCGGCAAGGGCAACGAGGGCGTCGCCTCCTATGCCAGCCGCATCAACGGCGCCATCGGCTACGTCGAGTACGCCTACGCCCTGCAGAACAAGCTCGCCTACGTGCTGCTGCAGAACAAGGCCGGGCAGTTCGCGAAGCCGAGCGCCGAGAGCTTCCAGGCGGCGGCGGCCAACGCCGACTGGGCGAAGGCGCCCGGTTTCTACCTGCTGCTGACCAACCAGCCCGGCGCCCAGTCCTGGCCGATCACCGGCGCCAGCTTCATCCTGGTCTACAAGAACCCGCCGAAGCCCGAGATCACGAAGCAGGTGCTGGAGTTCTTCGACTGGGCGTACCACCAGGGCGGCCAGATGGCGAGCCAGCTCGACTACGTGCCGATGCCGGCCAGCGTGGTCAAGCTGGTCGAGGACACCTGGAAGACGCAGATCAAAGCGGGCGGCAAGCCGGTCTGGGCCGCGCATTGAGCCGTCCGCGGGGCTGATGAACGTACCGTCGAGCGCAGCACCCGCCGCCCCGGTCCCCGCTGAGGGCCGCGGCGCGTCGCCGGTCCCCGCTGGACGCGTCGCCGCGCACGCCCGCGGCCAGCGGCTCGCCGACCGCCTGTTCCAGGGCGGCACGCTGTTCTTCGCCTTCCTGGTGTTCTCGCTGCTGGCGGCGATCCTGGTGTCGCTCCTCTGGGGGAGCCTGCCGGCGTTCCATCGCTTCGGCTTCTTCGGCTTCATCCGCAGCCGCGAGTGGAACCCTGTCACCCAGCAGTTCGGCGGCCTGGTCCAGATCTACGGCACCCTGGTGACCTCGGCGATCGCCATGCTGTTCGGCATCCCGATCAGCTTCGGCATCGCGCTCTTCGTGACCGAGCTCTGCCCGCGCTGGCTGAAGCGGCCGCTGTCCACGGCCATCGAGCTGCTGGCGGCGATCCCCAGCATCATCTACGGCATGTGGGGGCTGTTCGTGCTGGCGCCGCTGCTCGCCGACCACGTGCAGCCCTGGGTCACCGACCACCTCGGCGGCTGGCCGCTGGTGGGCGCGCTGTTCCAGGGGCCGCCGCTCGGCATCGGCATGTTGACCGCCGGCCTGATCCTGGCGATCATGGTCATCCCGTTCATCTCCTCGGTGATGCGCGACGTCTTCGAGGCGGTGCCGGCGATCCTCAAGGAGTCCACCTACGCCGTCGGCGCCACCACCTGGGAGGTGGTCTCGCGCATCGTCCTGCCCTACGCCCGCGTCGGCGTGGCGGGCGGCATCATGCTCGGTCTCGGGCGCGCCCTGGGCGAGACCATGGCGGTCACCTTCGTGATCGGCAACGCCCACGAGCTGAACACGTCGCTGTTCCTGCCCGGCAACACCATCTCCTCGAACCTCGCCAACGAGTTCGCCGAAGCTCTGGGCGGCCTCTACAACTCGTCGCTGATCGCCCTCGGCCTGATCCTGTTCATCATCACCTTCATCGTGCTGGCACTCTCGAAGCTGCTGCTGCTGCGGCTGCAGCGCATGGAAGGGAGGCCGAGCTGATGCCGCCGGCGGCTGCCGGCCACCCCGCGGCCTACACCGAGGTCTACTCGAGCGCCCTCTACCGGCGGCGGCGGTGGACGAACCGGGTGGCGCTGACCCTGTCGGTGGCCACCATGGCGATCGGCCTCTTCTTCCTGGCATGGATCCTGTCGACGCTGGCGGTGCGCGGCCTGGTCGCGATGCGGCCGGTGGTGTTCCTGAAATCGACGCCAGGGCCGGGCAGCACCGGCGGCCTGCTCAACGCCATCGTCGGCAGCCTGCTGATGACCGGTGTGGGCATCCTGGTCGGCGCGCCGGTGGGCATCCTGGCGGGCACCTACCTGGCCGAGTTCGGCAAGGGCAACTGGTTCGCCGAGACCGCCCGCTTCGTCAGCGACGTCCTGCTCTCGGCCCCGTCGATCATCATCGGTCTCTTCATCGGCACGGTGATGGTGGTGCCGATGGGGCACTTCTCCGGCTGGGCGGGAGCCATGGCGCTGGCCATCATCGCCATGCCGATCGTCGTCCGCACCACCGAGGACATGCTGCGCCTGGTGCCGGTCAGCCTGCGGGAGGCGGCGGCGGCGCTCGGCGCGCCGCAATGGAAGGTGGTGACGCTGGTCGCCTTCCGCGCCGCGCGCTCCGGCATCCTGACCGGCGTGCTGCTGGCCATCGCCCGGGTGAGCGGCGAGACCGCGCCGCTGCTGTTCACCGCCCTCAACAACCAATTCTTCAGCACCAACATGAACGCGGCGATCGCCAACCTGCCGTCGGTGATCTTCAATTTCGCGAACAGCGCCTATCCTGACTGGCAGAAGCTGGCCTGGGCCGCGTCGCTGCTGATCACCTTGAGCGTGCTGGCGATGAACATCGTGGCGCGGATCGTCTTCCGGCCGCAGAAAGCGGGGTGACCCCATCATGACCGTGTCCGAGCCTCCCCAGACCTCGTCCCCGAACGCCGAGCGCGCGCCCGCGCCGCTGCTGCCGGCGCTGCAGGTCGACTTCGACGACCAGCCGGAGACGCCGCCCGAGCCGAAGATCCAGGTCGAGAAGGTCCACTTCTACTACGGCAAGACCCACGCCCTGAAGGGCATCGACCTGACCATCTACGCCAACCGGGTGACCGCCTTCATCGGCCCCTCGGGCTGCGGCAAGTCGACCCTGCTGCGCACCTTCAACCGCATGTACCAGCTCTACCCGAAGCAGCGCGCCGAGGGCAAGATCATCCTCGACGGCTCCATCGACCTGCTCGACCCGGGCCTCGACCTGAACCTGCTGCGCAAGCGCGTCGGCATGGTGTTCCAGGCGCCGACGCCGTTCCCGATGTCGATCCACGAGAACATTGCCTTCGGCGTGCGGCTGTACGAGCGGCTACGGCCCGCGGAGATGAACGAGCGGGTGGAATGGGCGCTGCGCAAGGCGGCGCTGTGGAACGAGGTCAAGGACAAGCTGAACCAGAGCGGGCGCGGCCTCTCGGGCGGCCAGCAGCAACGGCTCTGCATCGCGCGGGCGATCGCGGTCAAACCGGAGGTGCTGCTGCTGGACGAGCCGACCTCGGCCCTCGACCCGATCTCGACGGCGGCGATCGAGGAGCTGATCCAGGAGCTGGTCGAGGACTACACGGTGGCGATCGTCACTCATAACCTGCAGCAGGCGGCGCGGGTCGCGGACTACATCGCCCTCTTCTACCTCGGCGAGCTGGTGGAGTTCAACGACTCGAAGACGATGATCACGCGGCCGGCCAAGAAGCAGACCGAGGACTACATCACCGGGCGGTTCGGGTAGGCTCTCGGGTAGGCTGGGGACAGGGCCGGAGAGCAGGACACCCTCGCGCGGCGCCTGAAAACCCGAGAGGAGTTGCCGATGACCGGTAGGGCTGTGCGGATCGCGGTCGTCGCGGTTCTCTGGTGGCTGGCGATCGCCTCCATGACCGCGGCCGGCGCGGCAGGACCGGGCGCCGCCTCGGGACCCTCGGCGGTGGGCCTCTCAGGGCCACGGCCGCGGCTGGTGGTGGTGATCTCCATCGACCAGTTCCGGGGCGACTACCTGACGCGGTTCGCCGATCTCTGGCTCCCGGCCGTGGGCGTGGCCGGGGCGCCTGGACGGGAGGTGCCCGGCAAGGTGGGCGGCTTCCGCTACCTGATGGAGCGCGGCGCCTACTTCACCGACGCCCGGCACGACCACTACCCGCTCTTCACCGGGCCAGGGCATGCGGTGCTGTTGACCGGCGCCCCGCCGTACAAGTCGGGCATCGTCGGCAATTCCTGGTTCGACCGCGAGCTGGGGCGGCGCCGGTACTGCGTCGGGGACGACGCCAGCCCGCTGGTCGGCACGGCCGGCACCAGCGGCGCCCCAGCGCGGCCCGGCATCTCCCCGGCGACGCTGCAGGTCAGCACCGTGGGCGACGAGCTGAAGATGGCGACCGGCGGGCGTGCCAAGGTCTGGGGGCTGGCGCTGAAGGACCGGGCGGCGGTGCTGCTGGCGGGACGGTTGGCGGACGGCGCCCTCTGGTTCGATGACATGAGCGGCGCCTGGATCAGCAGCCGCTTCTACCGCCCGGACGGCACGCTGCCGCCGTGGGTGGCCGCCTGGAACGCGGAGCGCCATGCCGACGCCTGGCTCGGCAAGGAGTGGACGCTGTCGGTGCCCGCGGCGGCGCTGGCCCGAGTGTGGACCCCGGGAAGCCGCTGGGCCGCCGCTCCCCCTGCCTTGGGCGCCGGCTTCCCGCACCGGGTCGGAGGCGGCGGCGCCCGGCCTGGCAAGGACTCCTACAGCGCCTTCGCCGCCACGCCCTTCGGCAACGACTTCACGTTCGAGATGGCGCGCGAGCTGATCCGCCGCGAGGGACTGGGCCAGGGCGAGGTCCCCGACCTGCTGGCGATCAACCTGTCGAGCAACGACTACATCGGCCACGCCTTCGGCCCCGACAGCCCCGAGGTGCTCGACGCCGCGGTGCGCACCGACCACCAGCTCGCGGACTTCTTCGCCTTCCTCGACCAGGCGGTCCCGGGCGGCCTCGGCGGCGTGCTGGTGGCGGTCAGCGCCGACCACGGCGTGGCGCCGGTGCCCGGCGCCGCGCGCGAGGCGAAGCTCCCCGCCGGCGCCTACGACGAGGAGGCGGTGGCCGCCGCCGCCGAGCGCGCGCTGCAAGCGGCCTACGGGCCCGGCAAGTGGGTCACGGCGCTGGTCGAATCCAACCTCTACTTCGACCTCGCCGCCCTCGACGCACACCACGTCCAGCACGCCGCCGCCGAGGACGTCGCCGCCGCCGCGGTCGCCCGGCTGCCGGGCATCTACGCCGCCTACGGCCGCACCCGCATCCTCGAGGGCGGCCTCCCCCGCACCGACGTCGGCGACCGCATCGAGCGCAGCTTCCATCCGAAGCTGAGCGGCGACCTCGTGCTGGTGACCGCGCCCTTCTGGGTTCCCGGCACCCTCAGCGGCATCACCCACGGCAGCCCCTACGCCTACGACACCCGGGTGCCCCTCCTCCTCGCCGGCCCCGGCATCCGCCCCGGCCGCTACGCCGCCCGCGTCTCGACCCTCGACCTCGCCCCGACCCTCGCCGACCTCCTGGGCGTCCTGCCCCCCGCCGGCAGCGAAGGCCGCGTCCTGGCCGAAGCGGAGCGGTAGCCTCAACTTCACCGCCCATGTCGAGATCCGGCTCCCGGCTCCGACTACTTCATGAAGGCGATCCCATCCCGGGCCGCCGATGGGCCGATGTGAAAGAGGAGCCAAGATCATGAAATTCATGCTGCTGCTGAACACCGAGCGCGACGGCTACACCCGCTACATGAGCTGGCCGAAGGAGGTCCTCGAGGCGAACGTCGCCTTCATGATCGAGTTCAACAAGAAGCTGAGCGGCGCGGGCGAGCTGGTGAGCGCGGAAGGACTGGCGTCGCCTCAGCAGGCGAAGCTGGTGCGCGCCGGCAAGGACGGCAAGCCGATCACCGACGGCGTGTTCCCGGAGTCCAAGGAGTTCCTCGCGGGCTACTGGATCGTGGACGTCGACAGTGCCGAGCGGGCCTACGAGCTCGCCGCGGAGGCATCCACCGCGCCGGGCGTCGGCGACGCGCCGCTCTGGGTCGAGGTGCGCGAGATCATGAGCGGGCGCCAGGACATCAAGTGACGCCGCCGGAGCCGGACCTCGCGACTCGGCGAAGGCGCTTGACCTGGTGTCACGGTCGTACTAGCGGCCCGCGGGGCCGCGGGCGGCGCTGTCGAAGCCCGGCTTGATGGCTTTCCAGAAGGCGTTGCGGAGGATGCTCGAGTAGACCTGGCCGGCGCTGACCTTGGGTGAGCTCAGGGTGCCGGTGATCTCGGCGCGGGTGACGAGCGTGTCGCTCTTCTTGTTCTCCAGCATCTCCGCCAGCCCGCCGATCACCCTCTCCTTCAGCTTGGCTCCGAAGGACTTGTTCCGGTCCTTCCGTGGATCGTAGAGCTTGATGTCGTCGAACATCGCCTTGACGTAGCCGTGGATCTGGCCGTGCTTGACCTCGAGCTGCGAGTACACCGAGACGGTGCCGCCCGCCACGTCGGGCTTCTGATACGCGAGCAGCACGTCGTTGAAGGCCGGCAGGCGGGCGTGCTCGATCGCCAGCTCGGCCCCCAGGTCGGCCTCCGGCGTCCCGGGCCGGAAGGTGGCGTCGAGCTTGGCGGTGCCTCCCCCCATGAAGCGGCCGCGCAGCCGGAACACCGCTCCCTTCGCGCGCAGGCTGGCGATGCGGTTCGACATGTTGAGGACCTCGAGCCTCGCATGGTCCACGAACAGCCGGTACGGCGGCTTCGTCGCCCGGTTGACGAAGCCGACCTGGCCGTCGGTCAGCAGGAGACGGTCGAGGCGCATGTCGACCTCCGACGTCTCCGCCTCCTTGGCCGCTTCCACCACCTGCTCGTGGCGCAGGTGCTCGATCGCCGCGGTGGACGCCGCGTGGACGTAGTCCAGGCGCACGCCCTCGAGCAGCAGCTCGGCGACGTCGATCTGCTTGAAGCGCGGCCCGTACTCGAGGTCGCCATGCGACGACAGCACGCCGCTGCGCAGCTCGTAGGGCGAGGAGGCGCCGAACTGCTGGAGGTCTCCCAGGGGCACCTTGTCGAGCCGGTAGCGGGCATGCCACGCGGGGATCGGATCGGCCAGGAAGTTGGCGTTGCCGTCGACCACGGCGTAGCCGCTGCCGAGGACGCGGCCTTCGGTGTGCACCGGCGACGGGTAGGTGCGATCGGGGAACTGCAGGTTGCGGATGTTGGTGGCGCTGAGATTCCAGTGCGTGATCTCGAATGGGCGTGCCATGTCGCCGTCGACGTAGACCAGCGACCCGTCGTTGACCCGCATGGTGTCGATCTTGAGCGGATAGATCGACCGGAGAGCCGCCTGCCAGCCGCGCTCCCCGAGCTTGAGCTGCTTCATCGTCTCTTCGTGCAGCTGGTCCACGTTCAGGTGGAGCTGCGGATGGTCGAACAAGGCGTCGCCCACCAGGTGCCGGGCGAACAGCGCGTGCCACTGCACGCTCATGTGCAGCCTGGGGATCCTCGCCAGCGGCGGCTCAGGATGGGCCTGCTGGCGGATCACCAGGTCGCGCAGGGTCAGCGACAGGCGCAGGGGACCGCCGTGCGCGTGACCGAGCTGCACGGTGTAACCGCGCATCTGAGCGTTCATCTTGGCTTCCAGCTGGCGGCGCAGCGGCTCGTCGCCGAACCGGGAGCCGTATTGCAACGCCAGGATCACCGCGATCGCCACCGCCGCCAGCAGCAGGCCGATCCGCTCGAAGCGCCGCATCGGCTCCCGGAACCAGCGCACCGGGTGCCGCAGCCAGCCAGGCGGCCTGCGTCCTCGGGAGGGGGCGGTGCCGCCCTGCGGGCCTCCAGAGGTCCGGTTCGGGGCCTCGCCCGAAGCTTCGTCCGGAGGGGGACGTCCGGTCCTGTGTTGCGCCACGCTCTCTTGTCCCTTCTGCCGAATGGCCGTCTGGACGAATCAGCGTCGTGGCGACCATCTTAAAGCAGCAAGTGCAATGACCTTGCCACGAAAGTTGCCGGGGAGTGTCAGGCCGGAAAGAGCCGTGCCCCGGCTTCTCGAGCGGCTGGCCCGACGGCTGCCCGGCGCGGGAGCACGCCTGTACCCAGACCGGCAGGGAGAAAGCAGGCGATCTCGTCCGTCTGTAGCTCCACGGGAAGCACGAACGCTAAGACCGCGAAAGGTCGGAGGCACGCCCATGACCAGAAAGCAGTTGCTCAGAGAGGCGCGGTTGCACGTCCTGGGAAGCTACCTCCACAAGGCCCTCCTGGTCCTGTTCGCTGGTCTGGGGTTCGGGATGCTCGCTTGGCTGGGCAAGCAGCAGGACACGGAGAGGAGGTTCTACGAGACCCGATGGCAGGTGCCGCCAGGCCAAGTGAACCTGGTTCCAGAGGCCGTCGCCGCCGTCTCCGGCGTGCAGCCGCGGAAGGACGATTGGCCATGCGCCGGCGTACCCACCTCCGCGGCACCGTCTTTCGGATCTCGCGAGCTGCTGATCCTCGGGATGGGGAACCAAGCCGAGGCTTGCGTCTGGAAGAGGTTCGGCGAGACCGTCAAGACGGCCAGCCAGAAGCTGCAGAAGCTGGCGGCAGCTGGACGAGCACCGCATGCCGATGGCAAGGTCGCCGACTTCGCCGACTTCATCGGCAAGGAAGAGGCATTGGCCAGGATCACTGCCAGGGCAGCCCGGAACTACGTCGTGGCCCGGCTGTCATCGGTGCCGCTGTCGCCAAAGAAGGCTTCGTTGACGCTGTCGCCAGGGATGGCTTCGTCGGCGCCGTCGCCAAAGACCGCTTCGTCGACGCCGTCGCCAGGGAAGGCTTCGTCCACGCGGTCGCCTGGGACGCCTTCCAGCGCGCAGGGTGGCAGCCAGCCCCCGTCGAATCAGCCGGCGCTCGAGCGGCGGTCCTGGCGGAACAGCCTGGACTGGCTGGCCCTCGAGGCGCAGGAGGCTTCCGCCGACGACAGCGAGCTGCACGTCGCCTACGAGATGCTGTGGTACGCCTCGCTCCTCGTGGGTGTCGTGGCCGCGTCGCTCCTCTTCATGACTCTTCTCACGGCGGTGCCGATCGCGGGCAGCGAGGGACCCTGGACCAAGCGGATACGCGAGATCCTCGCGCGCGTGCCGGCGCCGGACAACAAGATGATCGCCGTGCCCCTCCTCGCGGCCGCGATCGGCGGCGGCACCCTCGTCGGTGCCGTCGCGGGCACGCGGCCCGGAGGCCAGGGGCGGTCGTTCCACGATCCACTCACCATCAACAACACGGCAGCGAAGGGGAGTGGGCCAACCGATCCCGCCGGCGCCGCGGTTCCGTCGATCACCCAATCGATCGTTCGCGGCGACGAGACCAACAACAATTCCTCGACCACGAACAGCGGATGGCCGCCCCCCCTCGAATGGCAGCCCCCCCTCGTCGACCTGGGCAGCGCCAACGAGTCCTTGCAGGCGATGAGCGTGAGCTCTCGGCACCTGGTGCAAGCCGCATACGCCGCCAACCTCACGATGCGCGGAGCTTTCGACTCCCTGGCGCGACGGATCGACGACGTCGACCATGACGCGGCGGCGACGAAGCTGGAGGTGGCGGCGCTGCGGGCCGACGTCTCCCGCATCGGGTCGGACCTCCGCGAGGGCCTGGGCGCCGAGGGTCCGCTCGTCCAGGCCGTCGAGAGCTTGACAGCGACGGTGAGCAGGCACGAAGTGGACCTGGCACGAGCATCCCGGGCTGCCGGGGAGATCGACGAGCGCCAGGAGCTCTCGCTGGCCCAGGCGGCGGAGACCGATCCACGTGGATTCTTCGCCCGGACGTTCGAGAGAAGGCTTTACAGGCCGGGTCCCCTCGTGCCGGGCATCATGTCCGCGCTGTTGAAGGATGTCACCCGGCCGCAGGTCGTGAAGGCGTTCGACGCGGCCCTGACCCGCATGCGCGTACAGGAGGCTCAGCCCCGAGCGAAGTTCCAGGCTCGCTTGGGCCATGAGATCGAGAAGGAATTCGACGCCGACGAGACGATGCGGCAGGAGGCCAGGCGGGTGCTGACCCTCGAGACACCCGCCCTCCTCAAGCTCTGCCGTGTATTGCCGTATTAGGCTGGGAGGAACTCATGGACTCTCTCGACGAAACGACGCAACATCCGGCCCCGCCGCCGCCGCCGCGCGAGCGCGCGATCGAGCTGCTGCAGCTGCTCTCGCTGCTGGCCTTCGGCGTCGCCGCCGTCCTGTACTGGCCGGGTGGTTCGAACGTCCCGATCTACGCTCTGCTCGCGCTCGGCGCTGCCCTTTTCGCAATCCCCCTGTTGCTTCCCCGACTGCCCAAGCGGAGGAGACGCGGCCTCCAGGAGAACGGACAGGGCTTCAAGATCACCCGCGACCGCCGCGAGACCCTGGCGGAGCTCGTGCCCGAGGACATCCTCCGCGCCATCGACGATTCGATGCTCGACGTCCACTTCACCACGGACGTGGAAATGCGCGAGGTGCTCCACCGCGTGGTCGGACCGGACCGGGTCGAGCCATGGGCCGACGTCATCCTCCTCCACGCCGGTACCCAAGAAGAGGCGCGTCCGATCCGCGGGATCTAGTGCCGCCTCACATCGCGGAGCTGCCGAGGCGGAAGCGGAGGAAGAGCATCCAGCCGGGGACCCAGTCGGCGCCGTAGCTCGGCTCGAGGCGGGTGGGGACGTGG
>DATNKH010000330.1:0-7180 GCA_035603475.1 Thermoanaerobaculia bacterium | reverse complement strand
ATCGTCGGCGGCCTGGTGATCGCGATCTTCAACTGGGCGATCCGGGCCTTCGCGGAGCATTGATTGGCCCCCCGGGTAGAACGCCGCCGCGGCCGCCCCCCGGGGATCACCCCGGGCCAGGCGCGGCGGGAGTCGGCGCGGGCACGGCGGCAGCGCACCGGGGAGATCCTGGCGCGGTTGCGCCGCGAGCATCCCGACGCCCACACCGCGCTCGACCACCGCGACGCGTTCGAGCTGCTGGTGGCCACCATCCTCTCCGCGCAGTGCACCGACAAGCGGGTCAACGAGGTCACCCCGGCGCTGTTCCGGCGTTTCCCGACACCCCGTGAACTGGCGGGAGCGAGCCTGGCCGAGCTCGAGGAGCTGGTGCGCACGACCGGCTTCTACCACAACAAGGCGCGCGCCCTGCTCGGCCTCGGACAGGCGCTGGTCACCGAGCACGGCGGCAAGGTGCCGGCGTCGATGGAGGAGCTGCGGCGGCTGCCGGGGGTCGGCCGCAAGACCGCCAACGTGGTGCTGGGCAATGCTTTCGGACAGAACGTGGGGGTGGTCGTCGACACTCACGTGCAGCGGCTGTCGCGCCGCCTGGGGTTGACCGCCGAGACCGATCCCGAGAAGATCGAGCGCGACCTGATGGACCTCGTGCCGCAGCGCGACTGGACCCTCTGGTCCAACCTGCTGATCGCCCACGGCCGCAAGGTCTGCCAGGCCCGCCGGCCGCTGTGCGGGAGCTGCGTCGTCGCCGATCTCTGCCCTTCCGCGGAGATTTGAGACTCGTCGACAGGAGAGTTGCCATGCCAGACGCCGTGCAGGCCGGGAAGATCGCAGTAGTGACCGGAGCGAGCTCCGGGATCGGCGCGGCGAGCGCGCGCGCCCTCGCGGCGGCCGGCTTCCATGTCATCCTCGGCGCCCGGAGGCTCGAGCGGCTGCTCGAGATCGCCCGCGAGATCAACGCGGCCGGAGCCGCGGAGGCCGTGGCGCTGACGCTCGACGTCTCGGATGCGGTGAGCGTGGACGTGTTCGCTGGCGCGGTGCCGAGAGTCCACCTGCTGGTCAACAACGCCGGCGGCGCCCAGGGGCTGGAACCGATCGCGGAAGCGCGCGACGACGACTGGCGCACGATGTGGGAGGTCAACGTGCTCGGGTTGATGCGCATGACGCGCGCCCTGCTGCCGGCGCTGCTCGCGTCGGGCGACGGCCACGTCGTGAACCTGGGCTCGGTCGCCGGCTTCGAGACCTACGCCGGCGGCGCCGGCTACACCAGCGTCAAGCACGCGGTGAGGGCCATCAGCCGCACCCTGCGTCTCGAGCTGCTCGGCAAGCCGGTGCGGGTCACCGAGATCGATCCCGGCATGGTGGAGACCGAGTTCTCGCAGGTGCGCTTTCGCGGCGACCAGGAGAAGGCGAGCGCCGTCTATCGCGGCATGCAACCGCTCACCGCCGAGGACGTCGCCGACTGCGTGGTCTGGGCGGCCACCCGCCCCTCCCACGTCAACGTCGACGAGATCGTCGTGCGCCCCCTCGATCAAGCCACCGCCCACCACGTGCATCGGCGGCCCGGCTAGTGGCCCGTCTCCCGATCGCGGAGGAGTGAGAGCGGCAGGCGGTGATGACTGGAGGGAGCGACATGATTCGCGCGACGATCTCGGCGGTTGCCGGGACCTGGGCCAGCCGGCGCACCGGCCGGGTGGTGGCCGCCACGCTGCTCGCCTGCCTGGCCGGCCTGGCCGGCGTGCTGCTCGGCGGCTGCAGCAAGCTCTTCCCACACCGCGCGCCGGGCGAACAGCTGTATGTCGACCATTGCGCCGACTGCCACGGTCTCGATGGCCGTGGCAACACCGCGCGCGAGATGGGTCAGTCCTACGCCGACCTGACCGACGACGTCTGGAAGTTCGGCGGCGACGACACCTCGATCGCCAACGTCATCCGCGAGGGATCGTTCGGCCTGATGCCGGGCTTCCAGCAGCAACTGAACGACCAGCAGATCCAGGAGCTGGTCGCCTATCTCCGCGTGTTGCGCAAGCGCGCCGCGGATGGCGCGCCGTGAACCAGGAGGAGGAGGCGCCGCGGGTGTCGCCGGCAGTGCCCGGGCGCGCTCGACGTGCTGCTCGAGAGAAGGCGGATCGATGACATGGACGCCCAACGGCTGAGAGACACTTACCAGAGGATCCGGAGCCTCGACGACCGGCTGACCCACAAGATCAGGCCGCGGCCCGGCGGCGGCCTGGTCCGCCCGTCGCCCGACCAGCTCGAGCAGGGGCTGCGCGACCTCGCCGCCTACACCGTGGAGCTCAAGGGGATCGTCGAGGACCTCATCCTGGCCATCGCCGGCCGCCCGCAAGGCCCGGGCGACGGTTAGCCTTCGGTGGCTGGGCCTGTCGCCTCACCGACGGGTGTGGTTGCGGCAGCCGGACTTCTCCGATCTGCCCCGACTCTCGGCCACATGCTGCCGTAAAGGGTAACGCCCCAGCGAGACGAAGATGAGGCGTGTCACCCTCGAGGCCGCCCTCCCGACCTCTGCCGAGACCTGCTCCACTTCCCAATGTCGGGCCGCCGACTCCCCGGAGGCGTCAGCCTCCGAGTTACCCTGTCCGCCGGCGGCCGGCAGCCGCACGACCGGTTCTGAGAGGACGGTGCCCGACCGCAGGGCCTCGATGAACCTCATGACGTGGTCGATGGCGGAAAGCGGATAGCCCATGGAAGAGATCAGCCGGATCAAGGTCTTCAATCCCGGCACCCTCCGTGCACGCTCGTAGTCGGACACCGCGCTGTTGCGGATGCCTGAAGCCCTCGCAAGATCGTCTTGGTTCCAGCCCCGGACGACCCGCAGCACGGTAAGGGCCACGCTCACGTCGCCGTCCGTCATCGCACCATTCTAGTCTCAGCATGGGCCTAAATCTAGTATGAAGTAGCCATGATAGGAAAATCACTATTGATATGTCTCTGATAGTGGATATAAGCTGTCCATCGCAGATGAGGAGGGCGCGATGCAAGGCACGGTGCTGGCGTCCGGGATCCCGGAGTCCAACGTCCATGAGGTGGACCACCAGGTGCCCGCGCCGAGATCTTCACCGTAACCCTCGAAGCGGGGAGCAAGACCGTCCTTCCGGAGGTCGTTCGCCGATGCCCGGGGGTGCCGGAGAAGGGCAAGCTGGTCCTCACGCTTCGGCCGAGCGGGACGGTCGCCATGACCAGCCTCAGACGGGTGGTCGACGAAGGCAGAGATCAGCTGGTTCGCGAGCGACGTGCTCGGGCAAGCCGAGAGAGCGACGAATGAGCGGCTCCTACGTGCTGCACACCTCGGCGTTCCTGGCATTCGAGAAGAACGAACCGGGAGCCGAGCGGTTGACCGAAGTGCTGGCCCGACGTGCGGTCATGAGCGCGTTCAACTGGGGCGAGCTGCTGGTCGAGTTGGGAGAGCAGCCTTCCGAGGCGCTCCGGGTACTTGCCGCCAGCGCCGTGATCATCGTCTCTTTCGACGAGGAGGATGCCTGGGCAGCCGCCAAGTTGGGCGCTTCAGGTCTGCCGCTGGGAACCTGCGCTTGCCTGGCCACCGCGCGCAGGGTGGGGTTGCCGATCCTCACCGCCGATCGGGCAATGGCCGATCTGGACGTGGGAGTGACCATCGAGATCATCCCTTGACACCGCGCGGACATCGAACCTCAATCTGCCGGGTGAGGTCGACCCATCACGCCCGGGCTCCTCATCGAGGAACCGACGACGGCGGCCGCCGGAAAGCTCGGCGAGCTACCAGCCACGGCTAGGAGCTAGGTCGTGCGGCCGCTCGAGCCGGAGTCGAGGCTGGCCTGCAGCAGCTCGCGGTCGGCGGGGTCCAGGCGAAGGAACTCGACCCCGACCTCGAATCGGCGATCGCTGGCATTCTCGTAGATCACGCGGGCGGTGGTGCGCACGACCCGCCCGGAGAGCGAGATCAGGAGCTCGATCACCGAGCCCGTGCCCAGCGGCTCGTCGCTCAGGAACATGCACCCGCCGAGGCCCAGGTCCCGGGTCTTGGCGAACGCCTCGAGCGTCTCGGGGCCCGCGCTGGTGACCATCACGGCGTGCTCTGCGGCGATCCTGGGGAACCGCCGCTGCTTGGGATCTTCGTCGGCCAAGGCCCTCTCCTCGAGCCCCTCAGGGCTGCCGGCAGAATCTACCGGGAAGGCCCCGGCGAATCAACAACCGATCCGCTCAGACTGATCCGGCTCCGCCGGGCTTGCCGGCCGCCGGGCGTCCTTCTGGCGGGTCGAGCTCCATCACCTCTTCCAAGGTGTGGCGGGCGAGCGGCAGGTCCTCGGGCAGCCAGGCGGCGAAGCCGCGGCTCGCGAAGAGGGCCTGGTCGCCCGGGTAGGTGGACACCAGGTAGAGCGGGAAGCGGGCGAAGATCTCGCGGTCCGATCGCCGCCGGCGGCGCTGCACCACTGCGCGGGCGGCCGCGCCGGCCTCCAGGTGCGCGAGCAGGTAGGACAGCGCGCGCAGCTGGGCCACGGTGCGCTCGTCGGTGAGGATCGGGGCGCTCACCGCCGCGTCTGCCGCTCGGCCTCGCGCCCCCTCCCTCTCCGTTCTCCTCACGGCCAGGGCGGCCCGCAGCTCGGCGCGCAGCTTGAGCGCGGCGCGGCGGCAGAACTCGCGGGCGCCGTGCTCCCGCCACTTGCGCCCGATGCCGGCTGGTGACAGCGGCGTCGGCGGCGCGGCGGTGGCCGGCGCGGCAGCGGCAGGCATGGTGGGAGTGGCGGCCGCCGGCGCGGCGGTGTTGGCGATCCAGCCGGCGTAGGGGTCGATCCGCAGCGAGCCGCCGCCGGGGTTGTTGTCGGCGAGCATGGTCTGGGTGCGAGAGAGGAAGGTCAGCAGCAGCGCCGGCATCACCTGCTCCCACAGCCCGGCTTCGTAATTCTTGTAGGCGGTGAGGAAGGCGTTGCGCTCGAACAGGAAGCCGCGGTTGTAGAGGCCGAGCAGGTCCGAGGTGGCGTTCGAGCGGTGGTGCACGATCGCGTCGGGCTCGAAGATCACCCGCTCGCCCCCTGACCAGAGGCGCCAGCCGAGATCGACGTCTTCGAGGTAGGCGAAATAGCTCTCGTCGAAGCCGCCCACGGCCAGGAACGACGCCCGCCGGATCAGCATGTTGCCGCCGCACGCAAAGAGCAGCTCCTCGCCGCGCGCCGGGACCCGCGCCGAACCGAGCGGCCGCCTGAAGTCGAGCTGGAAGGCGTGCCCGTCGAAGGTCATGACGCCGCGCCCGAAGTCGAGGCGCTCGCCATCCCAGTCGACGATCTTGCCGGAAACCGCCGCGACGTCGGACGGCGCGCCGGCCAGTGCCCGCACCAGCGCCGCCAGCCAGCCCCGGTCAGGCCGGGTGTCGTTGTTGAGGAATGCCACGTCGCCGGACGCCGCGGCCACCAGTCGGTTGTTGCCGGCGCAGAAGCCGAGGTTGACCGGGCTCGCGAGCACGCGCAGCCGCGGCGAGGCCGGCGGCGACGTCAGCCGCCCCTCGGGGTAACGGGCACGGAGCCAGGCGCCCGTGCCGTCCGTCGAGCCGTTGTCGAGCACCAGCACTTCCCAGTCGACGCCGGGATCGTGCTGCAGGGAGAGCGCCTCGAGGCAGGTCTCGAGGTGACGCCGGCCATTCCACGACAGGATGGCCACGGAGACCGGAAGCGGCGCCGTCATCGCCGCGGGCGCCCAGGGTCCGTCGCGGGCAATCTCGGGCCTCTCGCAGGCCGCGACGGCAGCGACCTGGCCGCGACCCGGCGCCAGAGGCGCCGGAGGCGCCGGCGCAGCCGGAAGCCGGCGCTGTCCGGTGGCGTTGCCGACACCAGCGGGTGCACGAAGCGCTCCTTGGTAAGCTCGCAACGCGGCTCGCGGCAGAAGCGCAGCAGCGGCGCCAGCGCCCGTTCCCAGCGGTACGCTGCCAGCAGCGCCACCGCTCCCTGCTGCCAGGCCGAGGAAGGCGGCGCCTGATCGAGGGCAGAAGGCGGCGCCGTATCGACGACCGCAGGCGGCGCCGCATCCTCGGCAGCGGATGGCTTGGCCGCCAGGGCCTCTATGATCGCGCGCGCCAGCGCCGGCGCATCGCCGGGAGGCACGACCCATCCGGCGCCATGCTCGCGCAGCAGCCGGCTCATCGCGCCGCCTTCCGTGGTCACCACCGGGCAACCGGCGGCCAGGGCGTCGAGGAAGCGCGTGCGCAGCGACAGCCGGGTCTCCAGGCTGGGATGGTGAGGCGCCACCAGGAGGTCCACGTCCCGCAGCAGGTCGAAGCGCCGCTCGACCGGCACCCAGTCGAGCGCCCGCACCCGGCTCCCCCACCAGTCCCGGCGCCGGCACCAGGCCTCGACGTCCCCGAACAGATGCTGCGGCGTCCCCGGATTGGGGTTGCGGATCAGCAGCAGCACCCAGCCGGCGCCAAGGCTCCCGCGATCGGCCTGGTCGACGAGAGTGAGGGCCTCGAGCAGCGTCCAGGGGTCGTACCAGTCATAGAGGCCGCCGAACAGCAGCCGCCGCTCTCCGGGAAGGCGCGGCGGCAGGTGCGGCCGGTGAGGCGGCAGCACCTCGGGCACGACGAAGGGCACGACGTCGATCAACGACCGCAGGTCGGGGTCGCGCGTCGCCAGCTGCGGGTTGACGCGGCCGACGGCGGCGAGGAAGCCGAGATAGAAGATCCGCTGCTCCTCCGACGAGCAGAGGAAGAAGTCGCCGCGCGCGAGCTGCAGCAGCCAGGAGGCGTGATCGTTGCGGTAGGGATCGAGGCCGAGCGTTGCCAGGTAGGACAGGTTCTCGATCAGCCAGGGGTCGTACAGATCGACCGCCGCCGGCAGGTCGGGCGCGGTCAGCACGAGGTCGTTGGCCAGCTGGCCCTGGGCCACCGCCGCGCTGCAGCCGCGCAGCTGCTCGGCGAGGCGGCTGGGCTCGCAGCGCCGCAGCTCGACTCCCGGCAGGGCCAGCCCGGCACTCTCCTCCGGCGTGGCCGGCGACAGCAGCACGGTCTCCAGGCCGGCGGCGGCCAGGCGGCGGGCGAACTCCAGGTAGCGGATGCCGATGCCGGCCATCCGCGGCCGGATCGGCTCGCTGGACAGCAGGGCGATCCGACTCATGACCGCCGCCGTTGCAGCCACTGATGGAAGCGCCAGGCGCGGCTCGCTTCCATCTCGCGGACGAGCCGGTTGAGCCTCTCGATCTCGGC
>DATNKH010000329.1:0-7117 GCA_035603475.1 Thermoanaerobaculia bacterium | reverse complement strand
CACCCAGGCAACCGCCAGGAGGCGCCGGTCGCTCGGGTGGATGGCGGTCAGGTCCGGCAGCACCGCCTCGCCGCGCCTGCCCAGCAACGTCAACGGCGCGGTCCATCCCTCGACGCCCGCGCGCACGTCGAGAAAGCCGGCTTGCTTGAGCCGGCTCGCGTGCTGACCGAGCGCCTGCCGCCGCGCCGCTTCCTCCGCCTGGCTAGCGCCGACCAGCAACCACCATAGAATCACGAAGCCGATCGCCCCTACGATTAGTGCAGAATAGATCGTGCGGACCGTCTTGAACTTCCTATCCAGCTGCTCCTTCTTCTCGCGGACCGCGGCCAGCCGCGGTTCGAGCTCCGGCGTGATCACCTCGCGCTGCCTGAGCTCTGTCTGCCTCGCCTGGTACTCCTCCCACTTGGCAACCTCCTCACCTCTGAGGGATCGGAGGTAGAAGAGGAGGATGAAAACCACGTAGACCACGTAGAGGACCGTGCCCGCGGCGAGCACCGTGATACCCTGGTCGGGCTTGAGCAGGTAGGCGAAGGCGACGCCGGCAAACAGTCCCACCGTCTTATAAGTGTTGTCTACGACCTCCTTCGACAAGCTCGCGGTCTGGGCGGTGAAGGCGTCTATGTAGTCGACCACCAGCTTTTCGATCCGCTCGCGCTGCTCGAAGCTCGCGGAGAGGTTCTGGTCCACCAGCATGCGCAGCTGCAGCTCGCACTCCGCCCGCAGGTCCCCGGCGCTCGCGACGAACTCCGCGAAGCTCCGCTCCCCGCGCGGCAGTCGCGATGCAACCACCCGGCGCACGATTTCGAGCCGGGCGCGCGCGGTATTGCGATCTCCGTAGGTCCACTCGTAGAGTTCGTAGGCCGCCCTCGAGGTCGCTCCCGCCTCCACCTGCACCCGGACCGAGCGGTCGGCCTCGAACCTAGCTACCCGGACCGCCTCCGCGCGAGTCGTCCAGTTGGCGAGAAAGGGAAGCGCGAGCTCGTTACCGAGCCGGGCCAGTTCCGTCCGGCAGCCCTCGAGCTCGCCGCCGCCTTCCGGGCCCAAGGTGAAATAATCCGGAGTGAGTAGGTGTGGCCGGTCATCCCAGAGGCATTCGCTGCGCATCAGGTCTCGAGCCCCGCCGAGCTCATCGAAGCTGGCAGGCACAGCAAGCCACCCTACGGCCTCCTCCAGCCGATCCTCGCCCAGGATCACCAGATACGGTCCCCGCAGCCGGCCCCCCGTGTCCGCAACCAGGACCAGCAGCTCTCGGTAGGTCGCTGCCGCATCCTTGGCGCCCAGAAAATGCGACTCGAAGAGACGATAATCCATGCCGGAGAGCCGGTTCTCGAGCGCAGCTCCGAAGAAGAAGGGCACCAATTGCACCCGCTCCTTCGTCACGTTCAACATCGTGAGGAACTCCGCGATCATCGGCGCCTTTTCGATCTCAAGCCGAATCCTGATGCGCCGATCGTACCGCCTAGCTTCCTCGAGCACCCGCTCGAGGCCGGGCCGCCGGTCGTGCTTCTCCGGGATCGCCTCCCAGGAGAGGTCAGCGGCCTGGGGGGGCCCCCCATCGTCACCCGGTAAGACGCAAGTGAACGACAGGGCCCCGCCAAGCACCGTGAACCATCGATCGAGCTGGTCCTGGTCCAACGCCTCGAGCTGCCTGGCAGGTACCTCAATAGGTGGGGAACTCAGGCCGCTCGCGTTCTCCCACTCCGCCAACGTCTCGCGATCGATACCGAGCGCCGCGGCGACCTCGAGCAGGGTACCGAGTCGCCGTGCGACTTCTATTCTGATCGGCATGGCTCAGAGGATCTCCAGGCCCCTCGTCACGATGGTGATTGTGACCTCGCCGGCGGCATCCGGCCCGTCCAGGTTGACGCGCCGCTCCATCTGCGCCGCGTCGCCGCTGATCTTGATGCCGCCATCCAGCAGATAAATGAGGGTCTTGCTCCGCGCTTGCGCCGCGGCGCGGTCGACGGCGACGCTCTCGGCGGGGGCGATCCTCTCCTCCGGCCGGCCGGCGGCAACCAGATAATCGACCAGCGCCGTGCGGATCGTTTCCTTCTCCGGCTTGCGCCGGCTGGCGGTGTCCGCCAGCTCTCCGGCGAAGTCCTCGAGCTTTACCGGCGCCCCCTTGATCAGGAGTGCGGCCGCCCGGCTCACGATCGCCCGCCGGTCCGTGAGCGACAGGACTGGGCTCACCACATCGGGCTTGCTCGAGACGAAGCTCTTGATCTCGCGCAGCAGGAACCGCGTGTCCTCGCCGGGGTCGCGATTGAGATCGCATTCGAGGAAGGCGTCGTAGAAAAAGTGCGCGACGTCTACCTCGCGGATGTTGTTGTCGAGGATAACCAGGTCGAACTTCTCGGGGGTCGTCTGGCGCTCGCCGATCACCGTGATCTTCTGTACCTTGTTCTCCTGCGAGGCCGGGACGCGATCCTCGCTGAGCTCGAAGCTCACCCGTTGCTGGCCCCCGACCGACTCTATCCGGCGGATGACCGCGTCCGAAAGGTCGATCTTGAGGATCGCGAGACAGCGGGAATCGTACCCGGCGGCCGCGTTGGCGTCCTCGCACAGGGCCAGCATCACGTCCCCCGGCTTGATGAGCCGCGCGTAGGGGCTCTGCTGCATGACGTCATAGAGCTGCTGCGCGATCCGTTGCGACTCCCCAAGGAATCGCTCGGGATCTGCCATGACTGCGCCATAGGAACCCCGCACCACACCACCCTCGTTCCGAAAGCACGCGCGGCGCCGCTGCGCGTTGCCCAGCGCCTGCAGGATGTAGCCCTGGAAGAAGTCGTGGGGGAAGCTGCCCTTGGCGCCGATCGGCGTCTCGAGCCCGCTCAGCGCGAGCTTCTTCGTCTTGTGATCGACGATGTGGGTGACGAAGTGCAGGATCCGCAGATCCTTCGGCGCCTCGAGGGGACTCATGGCGGGCATGGCTTGTCCTCACTGTTGGAAAAAACTCTCAATCATTATCTCACGCATGTGCAAGGCGGTGACGGACCTGGACGCCAAGCTGGCGCCGAATCTCGCGCAAGCGGGCTGCGGCCTTGCCACCGGGAATGAACGGGCCCTGCTCGCCTGGCTCTCTCATCGCGCCTCCTTGCCGCTCATGCGTTCTTGACGGACCCCAAACGCCCTTTCCACCTCCCCCGGCGAGCCACCAAGAGCGGCATGGCGGCGAAGACCGCCAGCATCGCCAGATACACCGTCCCCGAGATCGGGTCCCGGCCGGCCACGTACTCGGCCACGGTTAGGCCCTGGAGCCACGCTGCGAACGCGATCTCGGCAGTCACCAGCAGGGCGAGAAGAAAGCCCGTCAGGCTCGGCCGCCGGAGGACCCGCTCCTCCCGCCCCGACCACAGAGACTACCGCCTACCATTCCGGCCAGGCTCCTCATATACTGCTAAGATCATCTTCTCGGTGCTGGGCGCTTCTTCGCCAACGCTTATTCCGGGTACTTACCCTCGAGGCATAACCACAAGTCACGAAGGGTGACCGCTTCCCCCTCTAGCGCGAAGGTCAGGCTTGGAAATGCTCCTACTACTCCGATCGAAGGCTTAAGTGCGACAAATTTAGGGATGGCCTTGATTGCATTGATGATGATCTGGAACAACGCATGCGTGAATTGTCCTATCCACCTCAAGAGCCTCATTAGGAGTAAACCACTCTTTCCTTCTCGCTCGGCCCCCGTAGATTCGGAATCGAGTAAAGGCAGACGGAGGTTGGTCAGACCAAGCTGGTTAAACCTCCGTAGAGTGAGATTGAGAGAGTCGCCTCTCTTTACGGATTCGAGGATGTTCTGGATAACGAATTGCCGCGCCTCGACTTTGCCCAGAGCTTCGAAACCTCTGGCGAGTACTTCCTCGGGATCCTTAAGATTGAGAAGTCCATCTGCAATTTGACTCAAGAATTCGTGGTGGTCCTGAATCAAAGACGCGTGGGTGGCGTTAAGATCTACTACTAACCCAAGCCTCGTCGAGGACACACTCGTGAGGTGAGAATGAGCCTGTTCATGGCTTTCACGAAACGTCTCTTCTTCCACTGGCATGAGTTCTCCTTCTTATACGATACATCCATATTGAGCGCCCGTGCCCCTCAGCCGCGTAGCTAGGCGTCCGCTGAAGGGGCCGGTAAGCGATTGTACTTTCGCAATTATACCTCAGTGTCAATTACTGTACAAGGGCTGGGAAGCGCTCGGTCAACCGCTGCCCCCCAGGTAGCAGTCTCGGCCGGTGGCCGTCGACGGCGGTCGCATGGCCGCCCTCCATGAGAAGGCCATCCGAGGTCAAGTGGCCGCCGGGCCGCCCGAAGGATGTCAGGCTGGAGATGGAGCACGACTACGCTGAGCATGCAGAGCTATTCGCCGGTACTCCTTGCGGTGGAAGAGAAGATCCGGCCGGCAATATTGAACCGTGCAGCGGAGTCCTTGAGTACCTCGGTAGCGGCCAGTTCGTCTGCACGGGACCGGGGCGCCACCTGAAGTTGGCAACGATCCTCCACGGACAACCAGGCGTTCAGGACTTGCCGGCTAAGTGGGTCTCCGACCCGCACAGGCCTCGTGACTCCGGTCTCTTCGGGGTTCGGTTTCCCGACGGAGCCGTGGGAACCGCCTGGTGGAACCTGGAGCGGCGGCGCTGGGAGGAGGTCGAGGAGAACGAGGCCGAGGGCTACTCGACAACCGGCGCGCCATGCGAGGTCGCCGGCTGGCGTCCAAAGCCCACCCTCTAGACCATGCGCCACAGCCTTGTGGTGCCTTCCGGCACCGGCGAGGGTAGACTTTTGCGTAGCTCGGCATGGGGCGAATGATCCTCATGTCGCGTGAGGCCCGGGGCACAGGTCGGGACCTCCCCGGGCCGCTTGGCTCCCCCGTACAGCAGGTCAGGGCGGCGGGAGCCGCCCACACACGCAGTGCCCTGACCAAGGATTCCCGGCCCCCCACCCGACGAGTCCGGGGCTGCAACGGTCCCGAAGCAAAAGATTAAAAGTCCGCTCAAGGGGCCCTCGGGGCGTCTCCCGGACACCACCGGGCACCGGAAGCCCAAAAGGATTAGCGACTTGTGGGTGCGCCCTGGTGCCTGGCGGGTCGCGCAGGAGTCTGCCGAGATGGACCAAATTCGGACCACGGAAAGCAGCCGTACCGGCGGGCACGTGCAGGCCACTTGCGAGCCGTGCTCGCGCTTTCAGCCGGTTGAGGCGCTCGGCCCCCCGGGTATGATGACGGCCGGGCGGAGTTCACGCGGGGAATGGCGGCTCGACCGCCTCGCCCGCGGCCCCGAGACCCAGATCCTGCCGCTCCGCTCCTTCCTCGACCACCCGGCCTTCGCCGGCAGCCTCAGTTAACAAGAGGAGGCGGCCAGCTTGCTGCGGGTGCCAGTCGGGACCTCAATTCCGCACCCGCATGGCCGCACACCACTCTCGGTTGCTTCATCGTGACGACCCTAGGATGAACCTCGCTCTTTCGTGCCGCAGCATTTCAAACGGCGTCACACACTTGACGCCAAGGCCGATGCACGCGTCGGGAATCTTGATCCTCTTCGTCGAAGTGGACGCGATCTCGTGGGTCACGACTGTGTGACCGTGAGCGAGCGCGTGGGCTACGAGATAGTAGTCTGCGACTTGTAGGAACGTGCTGACGGCGGCGGCGTCGTAGCGTTGACCCGTCGCCCAGGTGCTCAGCGAGGCGAGCGCGGGCAGCATCGCGGGATCGGGCTTGAGGAAGAACCCAGGTCCACGCTGCTCGGCCCAAGTAGAGAGCTCGTCGGCAACCGCGTCAACCTCATCGCCGACTTTCTCGATGCTGAAGACGCTCTGCGCTGCATTGCTCGCAACGAGCCAATCCCAGAACGCAGGGCAGAAGTCCAGACCGTAGGGGAGATTCTTCGCTTGGATGAACACGTTGGCGTCGAGGAGGTACGCCATCAAGCGACTCCCAGGCTGTGACCGAGCTCGTGGAAGGTCGAGAGCTTCGAGAAGCCGAGCAGTCGGAGAGCGTCGCGGTGGAGCGTCCGGCCCTCGAGCGTACTGACCACCAGAGCGCGCGCGAAGCGCTTGCTGACTCTCGTTGCCAGGGCCAAGTAGAAGTTCCCGCCCTCTCCCTTCGGCAGCGACATCAGCCGAGCCAGTTCTTCGCGATAGGCCTGCCAGAGCTCCTCCCGTGTGAGTCCTCCGAGGTCGTGAATACGACGCAGGATGACCAGCGTGCTCACCTTGAACCACCGGGCCAGGCGTCTGAGCTCTATGGGCAAGTCGTTCCCTGGTCGATACTCGTCTCGAATCACGGCGAGAGGAACCAGGACCTCGGCAGCGACGCGATTGCACCAGATCTCGACCTGGTGCGATGGCGAGGAGATCGGCCCGACATCCGAGAGTGCGGACAGGCCGAGGCAGAGGTGTGCCAGCTCATGGGCGAGCGTGAACATCTGCGCCGCCTTGGTGTCGGCACCGTTGATGAACACGAGTGGCGCGAGGGGGTCGGAGAGCGCGAATCCTCGGAACTCCTCCGGATCGAGCTTGCGCCGGTTGTTGCTGCCGACGACGCCGCTGACCATGACTAGAACACCCAGCTCGTCTGCCTTCTCGATGAAGCGGCGCAGCGCCTCGGTCCAGGTCGGCATCTGACGGCGCTCGTGAACGTCGAAGCCGAGCGCGCTCCGGATGCTGGCGGCCGCACTCTCGACATCGCTCTCGAGATTGGCGGAGCCAACGAACGGCAGCGGATCTTCCCGCTCAGAGCGCATGAAATCACGGTACCATTCCTGACGCTGCTGGCAGATGTAAAGAGTGTCGAGCAGATCCGGGCTCGGCCGGTCGATGTGCTCGTTACCAATCGTGCGGAAGTCCGGAATGGGGACCTGCTCGACCGGCGGCTCCGGCAGGAAGAGGAAGCCGACCGGGGTATGCGTGGCTTTTGCGAAGCTCTCCAGCTGGTTTAGCGTTGGGCGCACCTCGCCACGCTCCCAGGCCGGAAGCCGCGGAAATCGATGGGTCAGCGCGCTGGTATCGATCGCGGAACGCCCGCGCGCCCAACGCAGCAATTCCGGCTTCACTTCGACGCGGATCATCACGCGGCCTCGCTCACTGTAGCTGACCTTACCATCCCCGGACCTCGCCGCGTGAAACTCGC
>DATNKH010000328.1:0-5703 GCA_035603475.1 Thermoanaerobaculia bacterium | reverse complement strand
AGGTCGAAGCCGCCGTCGCCCGCCATCCGATCGACTGCCTGAAGATCGCTCCCTCCCACCTCGCCGCCCTCTGCGCCGGCACGGCCGGGGAGGCGGCGCTGCTGCCGCGTCGCTGGCTGATCGTGGGCGGCGAGCCGTCGCAGCTCGCCTGGCTCTCCCGGCTGGCGGATGCGGCGCCAGGGTGCGCGGTGTTCAATCACTACGGCCCCACCGAGGCGACGGTGGGCATGCTCATGCACCGCGTCGGCCGCGAGAGCGCCGCAGCCGGGGCGGCCTTCTCGGCGGCCACTCCGGTGGGCCGGCCGCTCGCCAACGCCCGGGCCTACCTGCTCGACGAGCGGTTTCAGCCGGTGCCGCGCGGCAGCCTGGGGCGGCTCTACATCGGCGGCGCCTGCCTGGCGCGCGGCTATCTCGGCCGGCCCGATCTGACCGCCGAGGTGTTCGTGCCGGACCCTTTCGGCGACCAGCCGGGAGCGCGCCTGTACGACAGCGGCGACCTCATGCGCAGCACGGCCGGCGGCGACCTGGTGTTCGTCGGGCGCCGGGACCAGCAGGTCAAGATCCGCGGCTTCCGCGTGGAGCTGGGCGAGGTCGAAGCCGCCGTCGCCCGCCATCCCGCGGTGCGCGAAGCGGTGGTGCGCACCTGGGAGGAGGCCCCGGGCCGGCAAGCCCTGGCGGCCTGGGTGGTGGCGCGCGGCGGGGCGCCCGTCCCGACGCCTGCCGAGCTGCGGCGGTTCCTGACCGCGAAGCTGCCCGAGTACATGGCGCCCTCGGCGGTGGTGGCGCTCGACGCCTTGCCGCGCACGCCGCACGGCAAGCTCGACGCGAAGGCCTTGCCCGCTCCCTCGCCTGCCGCCGCGGTGCAGGCCGACGCCATGGACACGGCGGGCTCGGGCCGAGGAGCCGGGGGAGCGCGGCCGGCCGTTCGCACTCCCATCGAAGAGCTGGTCGCGGGGATCTGGGGCGAGCTGCTGGGGCGGGAGGGGGCCGCAGGAGAGGACGACTTCTTCGAGCTCGGCGGACATTCGCTGCTGGCGACCCAGCTGCTCTCGCGCCTGCAAGCGGTCTGCGGGGTGGAGCTGGCGCTGCGCGAGGTGTTCGAGCACCCGACGCTCGCCGGCCTCGCTGCCCGGGTGGAGGCGGCGAGGAGGAGCGGCGCCGAGGCTGCGCTGCGCCCGCCGGCGTCGCCGCTCGTGCCGGTGCCCCGACAACGCCTGCTGCCGCTCTCCTTCGCGCAGCAGCGGCTCTGGTTCCTCGCCCAGCTCGAGCCCGGCAGCGCGCTCTACAACGTCCCGATCGCGCTCGCTCTCGACGGACCTCTCGACGTGGCGGCGCTGGCGCGGAGCCTGGACGCGATCGTGCGCCGCCACGAGGTGCTGCGGACGCGCTTCCCCTGCGTCGAGGGTCAACCCGCGCAGCAGGTCGACCCCTGGTCCCCCGCGGCGCTGCCGGTCGTCGACCTCGGCGGCCTGGGGCCGGGGCGACGCCGGCAGGAGCCGATGCAGGCCCTCGCCCGCCAGGAGGCGCAGCGCCCCTTCGACCTCGCGGCGTCTCCGCCGCTGCGCCGGATGCTGCTGCGGCTGGGCGAGCGCGAGCACGTCCTGTTGGTGACGATGCACCACATCGCCTCCGATGCCTGGTCGCGGGCAGTCTTCGAGAGCGAGCTCGACCGGCTCTATCGGTCCCCGGCTTCCCCCCTGCCGGAGCTCGCGGTGCAATACGCCGACTACGCCGCCTGGCAGCGCGACTGGCTGTCTGGAGAGGTCCTCGCCGCCGAGCTCGCCCACTGGCGCAGCCGGCTTGCCGGCGCGCCGCCCCTGCTCGAGCTGCCCGCCGACCGGCCGCGGCCGCCGCTGCCGAGTCACCGCGGCGCCGTCCGGCGCTGGTCGCCGCCCGCATCGTTGGTCCGGCAGCTCGCGGCCTTCGCCCGGCGCGCCGGAGCGACCCTCTTCATGGCGCTGCTCGCGGCCTTCCAGGCGGTGCTGGCGCGCTGGTCCGGACAGGAGGACGTGAGCGTCGGCACCCCGATCGCGGGCCGCAACCGCCTGGAGACCGAAGCGCTCATCGGCTGCTTCGTCAACACCCTCGTGCTGCGCACCGACCTCTCCGGCGATCCCTGCTTCGCCGAGCTGCTGGGGCGGGTGCGCGAGGCGGCGCTCGACGCCTACGTGCACCAGGACCTGCCGTTCGAGAAGCTGGTCGAGGAGCTGGCGCCGGAGCGCAGCCTGAGCCACTCGCCGCTGTTCCAGGTGATGTTCGTGCTGGAGAACGTGCCCGGGAGGGAGCGCATCCCTGCCGGGCTGCACCCGGGCTTCCTCGCCGCCGCCCGCGGGACGGCCAAGTTCGATCTGACCCTGGGGCTGCGCGAGCGCGGCGGCGAGCTCGAGGGCGGCTTCGAATACGCCACCGAGCTCTTCGACGGCGCCACCGTGGCGCGCCTGTGCGGCCATCTCGAGACGCTGCTCGCCGGCGTGGCCGCCGGCGCCGCGGTGCCGGTCGCCAAGCTGCCGCTGCTCTCCTCGGCCGAGCTGCACCAGGTGGCTCGCGAGATCCACGTACCGCGCGCCGATCTCGCGCGCCAGGCCTGGCTGGGCAGCCTCGACGGCCTGCTCGGAGATCCCCTTCCGGAGCTCGGCGTCCTGCTCCTCGACCGCCGGCTTCAGCCCGTGCCCATCGGAGTCCCCGGCGAGATCCACGTCGCCGGCGCCGGCGTGGCGCGCGGCGGCCTCGACCGACCGGACCTCACCGCCGAGCGTTTCGTCCCCCATCCTTTCAGCCGGCAGCCGGGCGAGCGGCTGTACCGCTCGGGCAGCCTCGGGCGCCTCCGCGCCGCGGGCGATCTAGAGGTCCTGGGCGGCGCCCATCAGGCCGATCAGCAGGTCCATGGACGCCGCTTCCGCGTCGAGCCGCGAGAGATCGAGGCGGTGCTGGCGCAGCATCCGGACGTGCGCGAGGTGGCCGTGGTGTCCACCGCCGGTCCCGGCGGCAGCCAGCGGCTGGCCGCCTGCCTGGCCGTGGTGGGCGCGGCCGGCGCGCGCGGCACGGGCGGCGGGGACGAGCCGGCACCGGCCGTCGCCGACCTGCGCGCCTTCGCGCAGGAGAGGCTGCCCAAGTACATGGTGCCGGCCAGGTTCTTCCTGCTCCCGGCGCTGCCGCGCACCGCCGGCGGCACGATCGACCGGAGGGCGCTCGCCGCCCATGCGACCCGGGAGGCCGCGCCCGGCGAGCGCGGTCGAGCCTACGCGCCTCCCCACACCGCAGCCGAGAAGGCCTTTGCCGAAGTGTGGGTAGAGACCCTGGGAATCGAGCGGGTGGGCATCGACGACGGCTTCTTCGCCCTCGGCGGCGACTCCATGTCGAGCATCCAGCTACGCGCGCGGGCGGCCAGGCGGGGCATCCAGTTCTCTCTGCAGCAGCTCTTCCGGCACCAGACGATCGCCGAGCTGCTCGCGGCGACGGGAGCGGAGGCGACCGGGGCAGGGGGCGCGGCTGCAGCTGCGGCCGCCGGCGGCAAGGCCGGCGAATCGGGTGCCGAGACGGACGCCGGCGGCAACTCTCGAGGCGCGGCTGCGGCAACACGAGCGGATGGCAACGCCGGAGGAGCGGCCGCCGGCGCGGACGCGGACCAGGCCTTCGGTCTGCTCGCGCAAGCCGACCGCAACAAGCTCCGCGCGTTCGCGGAGGATGTCGAGGACGCCTATCCGATCGCCGCCCTCCAGCTCGGCATGCTCTTCCACAGCGGGTTCAGCCCGGCATCCGCGGCCTACCACAACGTGGTGAGCGCGAGGCTGCGCATGCCGTTCGACGCTGGCGCCTGGCGTGCGGCGCTGCGCGAGCTGGCAAGCCGGCACCCCGTGCTGCGGACCTCGTTTCATCCCGCTGGCTTCGGCGAGCCTCTTCAATGGGTGCACCGGCAGATCGAGATCCCGCTGCTGATGATCGACCTGCGCGCCCTGGCCCCGGCCGCGCGGGAGGAGACGCTGGCGCGCTGGTTCGAACGCGCTCGGTGCGAGAGATTCGATCCCGCGCGCGCTCCGCTCCTGCGCTTCGAGATCGTCCGCCTGGCGCGGGTCGCGGCGGCCAAGGGGCCGGATGCCGGGCGCCGAGGCGCGGGCGATGCCCGCCCGTCGCCGCGGCCCGCCCGCGAGGAGATCGAGCTCGGCATGCTTCACCACCACGCCATCCTCGACGGCTGGAGCGTTGCCTCGATGATGGGGGAGCTGTTCGGTCTCTATCTTGCCGGGCTGGACGCGGCGGGTGCCTCTCCGGCGCCGACCGCGGCGCCTGCAGTGCCCGCGGCGCCCGCACCGCCCGCGCCGTCCGGAGCGCCCGTGGCGGCGGCGCTCTTTCGTACCTTCGTCGCCCTGGAGCGAGAAGCGCTGGGCTCCCGGGTAAGCCGGCGCTACTGGCTGGACAAGATCGCCGAGCGAGGATGGTCACGGCTTCCCACGTGGCCGGTTCCACCGTCGAGGGTGGGTGGCGCGAGCGGTGGCGGCGCGAGCGGGGAAGGGGCGAGCGGCGAAGGGGCGAGCGGAGACGGCCGTCGAGGCGGCGCCGTCGAGGAGCTCGTCCTGCCCCTGGCCGGCGATCTCTGCGCGGCGCTCGCGGCGCACGCCGCCGCACTGGCCGTGCCGCTCAAGAGCGTCCTGCTGGCGGCCCACCTCAAGGTCTGCGCCCTCGCCGCCGGGCAGGACGACGTGCTGACCGGACTGGTGTCGAACGGTAGGCCGGAGGTCGAGGGCGGCGACCGGGCGCTCGGTCTCTTTCTCAACACGGTGCCGCTGCGGCTGCGCCTCGGGCGCGGCTGCTGGTCTGCGCTGGTGCGGCGCAGCTTCACGGCCGAGATCGAGACGCTGCCACACCGGCGCTTCCCCATGGCCGAGCTGCAACGCGGGCTGGGCCGGCAGCCGCTCTTCGAGGTGGCGTTCACCTATCTCCACTTCCACGTCCTGCAGCGGCTCGCGGGCAACGAGCGGATCGAGATCGTCGGCGTGCAGGGCTCGGGCGCGACGAGCATCCCGCTGGACGTGACCTTCGTGCGCGATCCCCGGTCCGCCGGGATCACCCTCCTCCTCAAGTTCGATCGGCGCCGGCTGGCGCGGGTGCAGGTCGATCGCCTGGCGCGCTCCTATGCCGGCGTGCTGGCGGCGATGGCCGCGATGCTCCGGAGCGACTCTCCCCACGAGGAGCACCCGGCCCTGGACACCGCCGAGCGCCACCAGCTCCTCCGCGAATGGAACGACACGGCTGGTCCCCTACCCGGCTGGCGCTACGTGCACGAGCGCTTCGCCGCCCAAGCCGCGCGGACGCCCGGGCGCCCGGCCGTGCGCTGCGGAGCGAACCTGCTGAGCTATGCCCAGCTCGACGCCCGGGCCGGCGAGCTGGCCAGGCACCTCGCCGCCCTCGGGATCGGACCGGAGAGGCGGGTCGGAATCCTGCTGCCGCGGTGCCCCGGTGCGGTGGTCGCGGTCCTCGCGTCGCTGGCGGCGGGCGGCGCCTACGTCCCCCTCGACCCCGGGCTGCCAGGTGAGCGGCTGGATTTCCTGATGGCCGACTGCGGGATCTCCGCGCTGGTGACCGAGGCAGCCCTGGCCGCGCGCCTGGCCGCCCGCCCGGCCGCGCATCGACCGGCGGTCGTGACGATCGACCCCGCGACGGGCGAGCTGGGGCGGATCTCTCACGATCCCCCGGGGGCGCCGCTCG
>DATNKH010000327.1:0-4694 GCA_035603475.1 Thermoanaerobaculia bacterium | reverse complement strand
GCGGCGGCGGGGACGGTGGCGGCGGACGTGAGATCGGCAATGGCGACAGCGTGCCCGCCACGCTGGCAGGGCTGGCGCCGCGGGCGGCAGGCTACGCCAGGCTGCGCGAGGCCCTCGCCTTCTACCGCGGGCTCGCGGCGCACGCCGGCTGGCCGGCGATCCCTCCCGGGGGGCTCCTGCGCCTCGGCGACAGCGGCCCCCGCGTCGCGGCGCTGGCAGCGCGTCTGCGAGCGACCGGCGAGCTTCCCGCCGCGTCCGCGTCCGCCGCCGCGTCCGACCGTACGGCCCCCGTGCGTTTCGACGCGGCGCTGGCCGCCGCCCTCTCGCGGTTCCAGGCGGCGCACGGGCTGCCGGCGAAGGGCGAGGTCGCCGACGAGGCGACCCTCGCCGCGCTCGACGTGCCGGTCGAGCGCCGAATCCGGCAGCTCGAGCTGAACATGGAGCGGTGGCGCTGGATGGCAGGCGACCTCGGCAGCCGGTACATCCTGGTCAACCTGCCCGACTACCTGCTCACCGTGGTCGACGGCGGCCGGGTGGCGATGACCATGAAGGTCATCGTCGGCAAGGCGAGCCTCGAGACCCCGGTGTTCAGCGACCTGATGACCGAGATCGTGCTCAACCCGGCATGGCACATCCCGGACACGATCGCGGCGCACGAGATCGTTCCGGCGTTGCTCCGCGACCCCGGCTACCTGCGCCGCAAGGGCTACGAGCTGAGGCGGCGGGATGGCGGCGCCGCCGGGGTCGAGCCGGGGACGATCGGCGAGGACCAGGTCCGCAACCTGGGCACGCCGGGCTCACCCTACCGCCTGGTCCAGCCGCCGGGCCCGGAGAACGCCCTCGGCCACTACAAGTTCGTCATCAACGACGACTTCGACGTCTACCTTCACGACACGCCCTCCACCCAGCTCTTCGCCCGCTCCGAGCGCGACTTCAGCCACGGCTGCGTCCGCTTGGAGAAGCCCGCGGAGCTGGCGAGCTACCTGCTCGCGGGCGATCCGAGATGGACCCCGGAGGCCATCGCCGCCGCGGTCGCCGCGGGCGAGCGGGTCACCATCCCGCTCCGCCGTCCCCTGCCGGTGCACATCCTCTATCAGACTGCCTGGGTCGATGCCGCCGGCACCGTCCAGTTCCGCGACGACGTCTACGGCCACGACCGCTGGCTCGAAGGCGAGCTGGCGGCGCTGACGCCGCTCTGGGACGACCTCGCCGGAGTCCGCCGCCAGGTCGCCGGAGCCCTGGCGCGGGCGCTGCAAGGAGCGGCGCCGGCGGTCGCGCCGGCGGCTGCCGCCAAGCCACGCTGATCCTGCCGAGTCCCGCGCCGTTGGGCCTGCCGCCGCGGGAGAGTGGACGGTGATCCAGCGCAGCCTCCGCCTGCTTCCATAGCCTTGGAGATCAGTGTTCCCCACCGCTCGCGGCCGGCCGGTCCGGCTCGCCGGCGAGGCGCCTCGCCGCGGCGAGGTGGGGCGCGACTTCGGGGCCGAGGCTCGGCAGTAGGCGCACGGCGGCGGTGAAGGCGGCGACTGCCTGGCGCGCGGCGGCGGCTCGCGGCTGGGCGTCGTGCGTTGCCTGGGCCCGCAGGAGGTGCAGCCGGCCCTCGACCTCGAGAAGGCCGGATTGGTCCTCGCCGGCTACTTCGCGCCCTCGGGCGACCTGGCGGAGGCCCTGGTCGATCTGCGGGTCGGGCGGCCGGCCGGCGGCGAGGCGGCCCTTGGCGGCGAGGAGGCTTGCCTGGCCGAAGAGCTCGTAGACTCCGAAGTCCTTGGCATTGGCCCTGGCGGCACGCTCGAAGTCGGCGAGCGCCGACGCCAGCGCGGCATCCGGCGAGGCGTGCTGCTCGAGCGCCCAGCTGGCCAGGCGCAGCCGGGCTTCGCCGCGGATCTTCAGAGCCATGTAATCTTCGGGCTGCATGGCCAGCCCCTTGTCGACCAGGCGCACCGCCTCGCGCATGGCATCCGCGGGCGAGCGATGGTGGCTCACGTCGTATTCGCCGCCGTAGAGGTAGATGCGCCCCATCTCGGTGTAGGCAAAGAAGATGTTGGGATTGAGCCGGAGACCGTCCTGGAAGGCGGCGATCGCCGAGCGGAGGTGCGGCCAGGGATCGCGTCCGTTCAGGTCGTCGAGGTGGCCCATCTCGCGATAGACCTGGCCGAGGTTGAAGTGCGGGTTGGCGTAGCTCGGCTGGATCTCGATCGCCCGTTGTAAAGCGGCTGCCGCGTTGGTGAGGAGCGCCAGCGGGTCGGCACCCCGGCGCGGCTGGCTGCCGCGGAAGCTGTAGACTGCGCCGAGGCTGTTGTAGGCCTGGGCATAGTCCGGCTTGATCGCGATCGCCTGGCGATAGGCGGCGACCGCGCGCTCCTGCACCGTGGTCGCATCCTTGCCGCGGGCCGTCAGGTACTCCCCCCAATCGCCGTAGGTGCGTCCCAGGTAGTAGTACGTCGTGTACAGCCGCGGCTCGAGCGCGGTCGCTCTCCGCAGGGCCGCCGCCGAGCCGGCGAAGGACGCCGTCGCGTCCTCCCCGTGCTCGGACTCCTGCATCCCACGCTGGCCGAGGGCGCCGCCGAGGACCGCCAGGCTCTGCCAGTCGTTCGGCTCCAGGGCAAGCGCCTGCTCGAGGCTCCCGATGGCCGGTTTCAATGCCTGGCGCACGTCGCCGCCGTGCATGCGCAGGGCGCGCCCGCGCAGGCTGAAGACGCCGGCGAGCGCGCGGTAGGGCTCGGCCAGCTCGCCGCGCAGCCGGACCGCCGCCCGCGCCGCCGCCTCGGCCTCGCGCAGGCCGGGCTCGGGATCGGCGCCGTGGTCGAGCTCGAAGCCGGCCAGCAACGCCAGCGCCTCGGCCTTCCGCACCAATGCCGGAGCGTTCTGCGGCTCGGAGCGCAGCGCGGCGTCACAGGCGCCGACGGCGCGAGCGCCCAGCGCCTGGACGCCGACGCCCGGCCCGGAGATCGCCGCCTGCAGGCGCTCGCTCTCCGTCTCGCAGAGCCCGAGATAGTTGCGCGCGTCGCTGCCGCCGAGGCGCGCGGCGCGCTCGAGCGCCGCCGCGGCATGTCCCAGGGCCGCGCCGCGCTCGGTCTCGTCGTGCGCCCGGTCGGCGGTCGCGCGCCAGGACTGTCCCTCCAAGGCCAGGGCCTCGTACAGCCACGGCAGGCGGGCGATCGCCGCTGCCGTCTTCTGCCGCGTGACCGCGGAGTCGCCGGCCAGGAAGGCGAGGAGAGCCTCGAGATATTCGCTCGCCACCAGGTCGCCGGCGCGGCTCGAGCGCAAGTAGTCGAGCGCCGGGTCGCGCAGGCGGCGATTGGCGTCGTCGAGGGCCAGCCGGCGCTCGGCATCGTCGCGCGCCAGGCGGGCGCGCGCCAGCGCCTCCTGGTAGGCATGGACCAGGCTGAGGCCCAGCGTGTAGGCCAGCTCCGGCGCGTGATAGCCGGCTTGCCAGGCCCGCTCGAGGTGGCGCCGCGCCAGCTCCTCGTCACCGAGCGCCAGGTAGCCGCGCCCGATGGCGGCGTCGCCGGGCGCGCGCAGCGCCGCCGGCAAGCCCTGCACCTCGCGCTCCAGCCGTTCGATCGCCGCGCGCACGGCGCCGCGTTCCGGGCTGGTGTCGTGGAGCGGCAGCTCGTGGGCGGCGCGCAAGGCCCATTCGAACCTCTCCTCCTCGCGGCCGAAGCGCTGCGCCAGGGCGGCGCGGCGCGCGGTCTGCAAGCGCTCGCGCACCGCCCAGCCGGTGGCGATCAGCACGGCGAGCAGCGCCGCGGCGGAGACGCCCACCAGCGCCCGGTTCTTGCGCGCCTTCTTGGCCAGGCGATAGAGCAGCGTCTGGCGCCGCGCCAGCACCGGCTCGCCGTCGAGGAAGCGGACCAGGTCGTCGGCGAGGGCGCGAGCCGTCGGGTAGCGCCGGCCCGGCAGCTTCTCGAGGCACTTCATGACGATCGCTTCGAGATCGGCGGCGACCTGCGGCGCGGCCTGCCGCAGCGGTGGCGGATCGTCGGCGAGGACGTGCGTCAGGGTCTCGATCGAACCCAGGTCGGGGAACGGCAGCTTGCCGGAGAGGAGGCGGTAGAGCGTCACCCCGAGGGCGTAGACGTCGGTGCGGCGGTCGAGCGCCTCGCCGCGCGCCTGCTCCGGCGCCATGTAGGGCGGCGTTCCCGCGATGACGCTGGTCAGGGTCGCCCCCGGGGCGGCGAGCTCGCGCGCGATGCCGAAGTCGAGCACGTAGGGGTGCGCCGCGCCATCCGCTTCCGCGACCACCAGCACGTTGCCCGGCTTGACGTCGCCATGGACGAGACCGAGGCGATGCGCTTCGTGCAGGCCCTCCGCCACGCGCTGCGCGACGCGCACCTTCTGCTCGAGGGACATCGCGGCGGCGACCTCGCCGAGCGGGCGGCCGGGGATGAACTGCATGACGATGTAGCGGACGCCCTGGGTCTCGCCGGTCTCGTAGACCTTGGCGACGTTCGGGTGCTCGACGCGGGCCTGCAGCCGCGCCTCACGCGCCAGGCGCGCCGAGGCGGCGGCGTCGAAAGCGGCCAGCACCTTGATCGCCACGGTGCGGCGGAGCCGGTTGTCGTGGGCGCGGAACACCCTGCCCATGCCGCCCTCGCCGAGCAGCTCGTCGATGCGGTAGCGGCCGGTGGCGGCGATCGCCCTGGCGGCGGCATCGGCGGCATCGGCGGCGTCGGCGGCGGCCCCGGCGGCCGTGG
>DATNKH010000326.1:0-9771 GCA_035603475.1 Thermoanaerobaculia bacterium | reverse complement strand
CGGCGGTTGTCGGTCAGCAAGAGCGAGCGCAGCCGCCCGCCGGTGAGCCGGCTGAGCCGGCGAAACAACTCGGCGTAGGCGGTGGCCTTCCGCAGCGGCAACGGCGATCCCATGTCCGCCAGATGGGCGTAGGGCCGCCCGGGCCGCCGTGGCTGGGGGCGGACGGGCGCCACGGGAGACGGCCGCTGGGGCCGCCCGCCGCCGAACAGCTCGAGCTGCAGCGGCCGGTGCGAGGCCTGGGGGCTGCCGGCCGCGGCGCGGTCGGTGCGCTCGGCGCGCCCGGCGCGGTCGGCCGAGAGCGGGCGCGAAGGGCGCTGGGGGGGTTGCTGGGGCTGGCGCGGCGGGCGGCGCGCCGGCGGCCGGCGAGACGCGGCTGCCGGCGATCTCATGCGTTTTCCAGGCAAAATCCCCCTCCGTCTCAGGAAAACCACCCCGGCAGTGGCCGCCCGCGGCACGCGTGTTGCGCGCGTCGCGGGCGGTTCCCTCTCGCTGGCGGTGGACACTCTAACACAGCCCTGGCGGGCCTTTTCGGGCAAATCGAGCTCTCAGCCCGCCCGCCGTCGGCGAGTCGAGCCGGTGCCCGCCAGGCCAAGGAGGCCGAGTCGGGACCGCGGGCGATTCGGCGGCGATAAGCCTGGCACGCCTATGCTTCATGGATGCTCAGGCTCCCGGCAACCAACGCTCGCCGATCGCCAGCAGGCGCACCCTGACAGGGTCCGTGGTGCCGGCACCCTCGGCGCTGTCCGCGCCTCCTCCTGCGCCACCGGCGCTGCCCGCGCCTGCTCCCGCGCCTGCGGCGATGGCCTCGAAGAGAACCTTCGGCGGCAGGTCGATCGGCTCGTCGGTCAGGTCGAAGGTGCCCCAGTGCATCGGCACCATCCAGCGTGCGCCCAGGTCGAGGAAGGCCCGCCAGGCGTCGGCGGGATCCATGTGGGGGTAGGCCATGAACCAGCGGGGCTCGTAGGCGCCGATGGGCAGGAAGGCGACGTCGATCGGCGCGTAGCGGCGGCCGATCTCGGCGAAGCCGGGGAAATACCCGGAATCGCCGGCGAAGTAGTAGCGGCGGCGGCCGGAATCGAGCAGCCAGGAGCACCAGAGGGTCGAATTGCGGCGGCTGTCGAGCCGGTTCGACCAGTGCTGCGCCGGCAGGCAGGTCAGCGTCCAGCGGCCGCGCCGGATGGACTGCCACCAATCGAGCTCCTGCACCGCCGCCGGCACCCCTGCGGCCCCGTGGCCGCGGCTTCGACCAGCAACTGGTGCCGCACTCCTCGCCTGTCGCCGGCGCAGCCAGCCGGCCAGCCCGAGCGGCGCGTACCAGTCGACGCCGGGCGGCAGCCGCGCCACGGTCCAGGCGTCGAGGTGGTCGTAGTGGTTGTGCGAGAGCACCGCGAAAGCCTCTGCCGGCACCGCGGCGAGCGGGATCCCCGGCGGCGCGTGGCGCCGCGGCAGCAGGGCCCGGGCCCCCCAGTGCGGGTCGGTCAGGAAGACCTCGCCGCCGTCCTGGACGGCGAAAGTCGCGTGGCCGACCCAGGTGATCGAGTCCGGGGCGCCCGGATCCGGCAGGTAGGCGCCGTCGTTGGGCACCACCGGCACGCACGGCGCCCGGCGCTTGTCGTAGGGGTTGTGCCCGAGCTTCCAGCGCAGCAGGTCGCGAAGCCCCCTGGAGGCCTGGCCCCAGGGGTTGAAGTAACGCCCCTGCGCCCGGTGGGGAGCATAGAGGGCAGCCTGCCAGGTCGGCCGGGTGTCTTGATGCATGGATGGTCCAGGCGTGACTGCACGCACGGCTGCCCTGCGGCGCCGGTGGCGGCAGTGCTCTATCATGAGCGCCCGCGGCTTGCCAACTGGCAACGCCGCGGGTGGGCACCTGGACACTACCCAGCCGCTGACGGAGGGGAGAGATGACGGACGCGGACGCGCTGCTGCTGCCGCCCGAGGAGCGGCAGGAGCTCTGGAGCCGGCTGGTCGCGGTCGTCGAGACCTATCTGCGCGACGTGGGCAAGGCGCCGGTCGCCGCCGAGACCAGCGCGGACGAGCTGCGCAACCTCCTCGCCGGCTGGGACTTCTCGGAGCCGGTCGCCGCGGTCGAGGCGCTCGACTTCGCGGCCGACAGCCTCTGGCGGTACCAGGTCCATACTCCTCATCCACGCTACTTCGGGCTGTTCAATCCCGCCCCGGCCACCATGGGCATCGCCGCCGACGCCCTGGTCGCGGCCTTCAACCCGCAGCTGGCCGCCTGGAGCCACAGCCCGTTCGCCAACGAGGTCGAGCAGCACCTGGTGCGCTGCCTGGCCGGACGCTTCGGCTACGACCCGGCCAGGGCCGAGGGCACCTTCACCTCGGGTGGCGCCGAGGCGAACCTCACCGCGGTGACCGTTGCCCTGACGCGCGCCTTCCCCGAGGTCGGGCGGCGCGGGCTGCTGGCCCTGCGCAGCCAACCGTCGATCTACCTGTCGACCGAGGCCCATGATTCGTTCATGAAGGCGGCCCGCCTCGCCGGGCTGGGCACCGACGCGGTGCGAGAGGTGGCGGTCGACAGCTCGCTGCGCATGCGGGCCGACGACCTGGCCGCGCGCCTCGCGGCCGACCGGGCCGAGGGCTACGCGCCGTTCCTGGTGGTCGCCACGGCAGGCACCACCGGCGCCGGCGCCATCGATCCCATCCCCGCCGTGGCGGCGGTGGCGGAGCGCGCCGGGGTCTGGCTGCACGTCGATGCCGCCTGGGGCGGCGCCGCGGCGCTGCTGCCGGAGCTGCGGCCGTCGCTCGCCGGCATCGAGCGCGCGAACTCGATCACTTTCGACCCGCACAAGTGGCTGTCGATGCCGATGGGCGCGGGACTCTTCCTGACCCGCCAACCCGGCGCTCTCGAGCGCACGTTCCGGGTGACCGCCGGCTACATGCCGCGCGCCGCCGGCCTGCCTGCCGGCCCGGCGGCCGCCGCCGACCCGTATCTCCATTCCATCCAATGGTCCCGGCGCTTCGTCGGCCTCAAGCTGTTCCTGTCGCTAGCAGTGGCGGGATGGCGAGGCTACGAGGCATCCCTGCGGCAGCAGGTCGCCCTGGGCGACCGCCTGCGCCTGGGCCTCGCCGCCCAGGGGTGGACGGTGGTCAACGACACGCCATTGCCAATCGTCTGCTTCAACCGAGGCGGCGACGGCGGGGCAGCCCGGCTCGACGCCGTGGCCGCCGACCTCGTCACCTCCGGAGCGGCCTGGATCAACACCGTCGATCTCGACTCCGAGAGAGCGCTGCGCGCCTGCATCACGAACTACCGCACCACCCCCGCCGACGTCGACGCCCTGATCACCGCCCTAGACAGCGCCTGGCAAAGGCAAGAGGCCAGCCAAGGCCCGTCGACCTAGCGCCGTGCTGGCTACCACCTATTGCCGGTCAACTCGGTCGTGCAGCGAGGGGCCGCAGCAGCACGAGCCTCCAAAGAGAAGGGTGGCCGGAGGGGAGGGGGCCAGGGCCGCGAGGAGATCCGCCTCCCGCGGCCCTGGTCGGAGGGAGATTCCCCGTAGGCTCTGGCGGAAAGGCGCCGCGCGGCCTACCATAGGGATCCGGAGGAGGTCCGCGCTGCGGCCCGCCACCCGCGAGGTGTCCCGATTGGCGGTAGCGCCGCACTTATAGGGCAGAAGCCCGCGGCGCCCCTGGCGCTCTCCGGGGAGTGCCGGCGAAGGACTGGCCGGCCCGACGCACCGAGCAAGGAGACGGGTCATGAGCAACTGGGAAGATCGCGAAGACAACACGATCTACAAGGTGGTCGTCAACCACGAGGAGCAGTACTCGATATGGCCCGCGCACCGCGAGAACCCGCTCGGCTGGAACGACGTCGGCAAGAGCGGCAAGAAGGACGAGTGCCTGGCCTATATCAAGGAAGTCTGGACCGACATGCGGCCGCTGTCGCTGCGCAAGAAGATGGAAGAGATGGAGCGCGAGCGCCAGGCCGGCGAGGGGACGAACTAAGAGCGTTCCGGCCCGCACGCGCGCCTGCCCGCTCGAGGGCGTTCTCGAGGGCACTCTCCAGGGCATTGGCAACGTGAAACCCAGCGCCTCTCCAGCCGAGCGGTGGCTTGCCTACCGCGACGTGAATCCGCGCGCCCGCCTGCGCTTGTTCTGCTTCCCGTACGCGGGAGGCGGCGCCTCGGCGTACCGCGGTTGGGCCGCGGCGCTGCCCGCCGACGTCGAGGTCTGTCCGGTCCAACTGCCGGGGCGCGAGAGCCGCCTGCGCGAGCCGGCGATCGACCGGCTCGAACCGCTGATCCAGGCGCTCGCCAACGCCCTGCAAGCCCATCTCGGCTTGCCGTTCGCGTTCTTCGGCCACAGCATGGGCGCGCTGCTCTCCTTCGAGCTCACCCGCGAGCTCCGCCGGCGCGGCGGCCCGCTGCCGCTGCACCTCTTCGTGTCCGGCAGGCGGGCGCCGCACGTGCCGGCCCGCGAGGAGGACATTCACGACCTGCCGGAGCCCGAGTTCCTCGCCAAGCTGCGAGAGCTCAACGGCACGCCCGAGGAGGTCCTGCAGCACGCCGAGCTGATGCGCCTGCTCCTTCCGGTGCTGCGCGCCGACTTCGCGGTCAACGAGACCTACGTCTTTCGCCCGGAGGAGTCCCTCGACCTCGGCATCTCGGCCTTCGGCGGGCTGGGGGATGCGGAGGTGAGCCGCGAAGACATCGTCGCTTGGAGCGAGCACGCGCGCGGCGCCTTCCGGCTGCGCATGCTCCCCGGCGATCACTTCTTCCTGCACGGCGCGCGCGATCTGCTCACCGAGTCGGTGGCCCGCGACCTGGCCGAGCTGACCCGATCGGCCGAGCAGGTGCGACCTGCCGGGGGCGCCGGCTCGTCCCTCCGGTGACCGTACCTCCCGATCTCGGCCCTGGCGATGGCCTGCCGGGCACCGCGCCGGAGCGCGCTCCGGAGCCCGCGCCGGAGATCGAGTTTGCGCCGCGCACCGTGGCGGGAGTGGCGCTCGAGCCGGGGGAGATCCACGTCTGGGCGGTGCCGCTCGATCCCTCCCCGGCGATCGTCGAGCGCCTGGCGGCGAGCCTTGCAGCGGACGAGTGGGAGCACGCCCGGCGTTTCCGCTTCGACCGTCACCGCCGCCGGTACCAGGTGGGCCGCGGTGTCCTGCGGGAGCTGCTCGGCGCCTATCTCGGCATGCCGGCCCGGGAGGTGGTCTTCTCCTATGGCCCCCGGGGCAAGCCCTTCCTCGGCGGGCCGGCGGCGGCCGGCGGCCTCTCCTTCAACCTCTCCAATTCGCACGAGCTGGCGCTGATCGGGTTGCTGCGCGGTCCCGAGATCGGCGTCGACGTCGAGCTCCTGAAGCCGATGCCGGACCTCGAGCAGATCGCCGAGCGCTTCTTCTCGGCCAGCGAGCACGCGGCCTTGCGCGCGCTTCCCGCCGAGCAGAAGCGAGAAGGCTTCTTCAACTGCTGGACGCGCAAGGAGGCCTACCTCAAGGCGGTGGGCGAGGGACTCGCGGCGCCGCTCGACTCCTTCGACGTCACCCTGATCCCCGGCGAGCCGCCGCGCATGCTGACCCTGAAAGGGGACGCCGAGCGCGCCAGCCGCTGGTCCTACCGCTGCTTCCGCCCCGCCGACGATTACATTGGCGCGCTGGCGATCGAGGGGATCGAAGGCTTCGCGAGCGAAGGCGGCGCCTGGGCGGTCAGGACCTACCGGTTCGTGAACTCCTCATAGGACCTCTCAGCCGGCATCTCCGGCGCCGAGCTCACCCGCTACGAGCGGGGCCAGGACCAGTCCAGCGTCGCCACCTTGGTGGCGCTGCTCCGCGCCCTCGCTTGCACGGCCGATGACTTCGGCCAGTACCTCGGTCCATGGGGCATCCTTCCCGCCCTCCCCGCCTGAAGACGGTCACCTATACCGTCCGGGCCACCCAAGCTCAGGCTGCGCACTGGGCGCGGGTGGCCCGCTGGCTCAAGTGCCGCTCTGTCTCGGCGTGGCTTGAAGAGCTGTTGACTTGCGCGGCATTGGGTGGAAGACTTGCGCTCGTGGAAACGTTCTAGAAAACGGAGGCAGCAGAGTCAAGAACGGTTCCACGGCAGACAGCGGAGATGTAAGCTCATGACAATGCACTGCGGCATCATCTGGCCGGACGTTGACCCGAAGGATCCCCGCGGCGGCGGATCACCTCGGTAAACCATTCCTCGGCGTACCCGTTGGGCCACCACTTCGCAGCGATCTCATCGAATCGAGGATCGTCGCGAAGAGCATCAAGATCTTTGTCATGCGCCGCTGCCGAGACCACGCGATTGAACTGCTCATCCTGAGGAGAAATGCTCCTCAAGGCTCGCACGGCCCGATTCCATCTGGTAGCCTTCAAATAGGAAATACCCAGATTGTATTTCGCCAGCGCAAAGCCGGGACGCACCTGCAAAGCCAGCTTGTTGTAGGTGGCGGCGCTGCCGTAGCTCTCCAGCTGGAACTGCACATGGGCCAACCGCCAGAGCGCGACATAGTCGTCAGGCGCCGCCGCGACCACTTCATGGAAGCAGCCGGCCGCCCGCTCCAAATATCGTCGCCTGGTTTTTCCTTCCTCGCCCGTCGACGCGACCAGGCACGCGAGACCTAAGTACGACGTGACGTCGAGCGCCTTGTATCGGCCCTCGGACGCCTTGCGCAAGCGTTCGAAAAGGGCCACCGCCTGCAGCGAGGCGCCGGGCAGGAGCAGAGCTATCGACCCCGCGACCCGCAAGATCTCGCAGTAGCGGCGCTTCTCGCCTTCCGGTAGGTCCTTGCCGCCGCTCTCGACGGTCGACAGGCGCAGATAGAGCTGGTCGTACGCGAACCGATCGCTCGGCGACATCTCTTGACCGGTGGGCTGAAACGTCTCTCCGTCCTGATACTGTCCGTCCTGATACTGGAGGCGGCCGAGCTTTGCGAACGCATCATTCAAGGAGCTCATCAGATCCGAGCCAGGCTCGAACAGCTCTAACGGGCCGAGCTTCTTGATGCGACCAATGAGGCTAGGGCCGACCTGGGTGCAGAGCGCGGTAACCAGGAACAGCACCACGAAGGTGGTGAGACGAACGGGCTCGGCGCCGACGATCAGCTCTTTGACCAACAGGCTGAAGATCAAGCAGAGAGCGCCGGTCGCCGCCGCTTCGAAGGTGTGTCCCAAGAGCCACCGCCAGAAAGCGCGAACCCTCTCCGCGGGGCTAGTGCCCTTCCTGCGCCAGACCGCCGCCAAGCAGGTACCGGCTCCGAGAAGCACGGCGATCGCCAGCAGGACCCACACCGGCGCGGGCATCGACCTCATTGGCTAAGCCCTCTTCCCTTGGCGGCCGTGCTCACGGCCTGGTAGCCTGGCGGATTCTCAAACTGACCCACTACCCAGCCGAGGACACTACAGCCGGTTGCCTTGCTCGTCGTAGGCATAGACGCCGCGGCCCACCTTGCGTCCCAGGCGGCCGGCACGCACGTGCTGCACGAGCAGCTGGTTCGGACGATAGGCCTCGCCGAGCGTCCGGTGCAGGAACTCGAGGATCGACAGGCGCACGTCCAGCCCGACGAGATCGACCATCTCGAAAGGCCCCATGGGGTGGTTCAGCCCGAGCTTGAGCGCCTTGTCGATGTCGGCGGCGCTGGCCACTCCCTCCTGCAGCATGCGGAAGGCCTCGTTGCCGATCAGCGCGTTGATGCGCGAGGTCACGAAGCCCGGCGCCTCGTTGATCAGCACGATCTCCTTGCCCATGCGCTCGCCCACCGCGCGCAGCGTCGCCAGGGTGGCGGGCGAGGTCTCCAGGCCGCGCACCAGCTCGATCAGCTTCATCAGGTGGACCGGATTGAAGAAATGCATGCCGGCGAACCGCTGTGGCCGGCGGGTGGCGGCCGCCATCTCGGTGATCGACAGCGCGGAGGTGTTGCTCGCCAGCAAGGCGTGCCCGGGGGCGAGGCGGTCGGCCTCCTGGAACAGCCGCACCTTGAGGGCGATGTCCTCGGGCGCCGACTCGATGACCAGGTCGGCAGCGGCCACGGCGTCGGGCAGCCGCTCCGCCAGCCGCAGGGCGCCGCGCGCCCTCTCGGCGGCCTCGGCGGCGACCTTCTTCAGCTCGACCCCCCTGGCGAGGTTGCGCTGGATCGCGGCCTCCGCCTTGGCGAGGGCCGCCGGTTCCGGATCGTAGAGGCAAGTGGCGAAGCCTGCCATCGCCGACACCTGGGCGATGCCGCGGCCCATGGTGCCGGCGCCGAGCACGGCGACGGTGTGGATGGCGGCGGCAATGTTCTCCGGGGTCTCCGGGGCCTCCGGGGCCGCCGCGGCCGCCGGGCTGGGCTCGGACATGGTCAGGACACCGGGATGCTGTGGACGCCGGTGGTCTTCGCGGCCAGGTTGCGGAGCTCGTCGGCGATGGCCAGCGTGTTGCGCGTCGCCGCCCTGATCAGCTCCTGGAGCTCCTCGGTCTCGGCGTAACGCTCCAGGATCTCCCGGCCGAGGCGGTGGTGATGGGCTTCCTCGGGCTGGATGACGTCCTCGTAGAGGTCGGCGGTCCGGTCGTCGCCGGCCGCGCGGCAGAAAGCCACGAACTGCCGGTTGCGCACCTGGGCGATGGCCTCGCTGGCAAAGGGCCCGCCGGCGATGCGCTCGACGGTGGTGCGCAGGCCCCGCAGGTACTGGTAGAGCGGGCTGTGGCCGTCGGCCAGCGGGTCGAATCCGGCCAGGTCCTCGCCGAGCTGCGCCAGGCGCTCGCTGATCAGCCCGTAGTGCTTCATCTCGTCGCCGCACTGCAGGGCGAGGCACATCTTGGCGTCGACCTCGGGAGTCGTCGGCATCCACAGGGCCGCCAGCTCGGAGGCTTCGAGCTCGCTCTTCAGCGCGAGGCGCAGCAGGTTGACCACGTCCACCCGCCCTTCCGACTCCGCTTCCAGGGTCTCCGTCTCCCCCAGCTGGGCGAAGAGTCGGTCCATCTCTGTCACCAGCTGATCGACGAACTCGAGGCTGTTCAAAGCGAATCTCCTTTGGGGTTGTCTCAGCTCTCCAGGGTGCGCAGCACGGCGCGGATCGGCGAGGCGTCGAGCCCGGCCAGCTTCAGCGGCAGGGCGATCAGCTCGTAGATCCCTTCCGGCACGCCGTCGAGCAGCAGCCCCTCGAGGATCGCGACACCGCCGCGCGCCAGGGCGTGGTGAGCGAGCAGCTCCTTGCTGTCGAAGGGGTCGACCGAGGGCGTGTCCATGCCCACCAGCAGCACCCCCCGCTCCGCGAGCAGCGCCGCCAGCTCGGGCGACAGGGCGGTGAAGCGCTCGGGGAAGCTGCGGCGGTCGCGCACGCTGTCGCTGCGGAACAGCAGCCGGCGCGGGCTCGCGAGGTCGATGCCCTCGACGTGGCGCGGCTCGATCTGCGCCGCCGCCGGCACCTTGACCACCCGGCACGGCCCGAGATAAGGCTCGATCGGCATCTCGGCGATCCCTTCGCCGCGCGGCTCGGTGTGGAACGGCGCGTCGGCGTGCGCTCCGAGGTGCGGCGTGGTGGTGATCACCGCCACGTTGACGCTGGCCCCCTCCGCGATCGACCACGCCAGCCGCGCCTGGAAGGGGGTGTCCCCGGGCCAGACCGGAGTCTCAGGGCGTACCGTGGGCGAGATGTCATAGAGCATGGCGCCCCCTCCTTCCAGCATCTGGGATCATACCCCCTTCGAGGTGCGTCCCATTCTGCAATGCCTCCTGGCCATGCCTCCCGGGGGCCTTGGACCCCCTCTGGGCTCGTATGGGCGGGGGGTCGCAGTTCTCCGCCGCCGCCCGATAGACTTGAACCCCTCGCCC
>DATNKH010000325.1:0-2072 GCA_035603475.1 Thermoanaerobaculia bacterium | reverse complement strand
CCTGCGGCAGGCTGTCGGCGGGGATGGTGAAGATGACGGTGATCGGCTGCACCTGGTTGATCATCACCAGGCCGTTGGCATCCGCGGCGTGGACGATGTTGCCGGTGTCCACGAGGCGCAGCCCGACGCGGCCGCCGATCGGCGCGGTGACGCGGCTGTAGGTGAGATTCAGCTTGGCGCTCTCGACCTGGGCCTGATCGCTCTCGATCGCCGCCTCGAACTGCTTGACCGTCGCCGCCTGGGTGTCGAGCTGCTGCCGCGGGATCGAATCCTCCTGCATGAGGACCTGGTAGCGGCGCAGGTCGACCCTGGCGTTTTGCAGCGCCGCCTCGTCCTTCGCCTTCTGGCCCTGCGCCTGCATCAGCTGGACCTGGAACGGGCGCGGATCGATCTCGGCCAGCAGGTCGCCAGGGCGCACCAGCTGGCCCTCGTGGAAGGCGACGCGCATCAGCTGCCCGTCGACGCGGGTCTTGACGACGGCGGTGTTGAGGGCGGTGACGTTGCCCAGACCGGCGAGATAGACGTCGAGATCGCCGGTCCTGGCCGCCGCGGCGATCACCGGCACGGGCGCGCCGGCGGCGCCGCCGGCGCCCGCCTTGCCGCCGGCGCCCGCCGCCGTCTGGGCGCCGCCCCCCTGCTGATGGCCGCCGCGGAAGAACAGCAGGTAGACCAGCAGCGCCGCCGCGACGATGACCACCAGCCAGATCCACCGGCGGCGCTTGCCGCGGGGCGGCGGCTCGCCGGGAACGCCGAACGACGGCGGCGGAGCTGCCGGCCGGTCGTGCGGCGCGGGCGGTGCCGGCGGCGCGGGTGGCGCGGCGGCATCCTTTGCCGGCCCGGCGCCGTGAGGTTTCGCAGGCGCGGCAGGTGGCTCGGCTACGGTGGTTTGCGACCGCTCATCCGTAATGGTCATCGCGGAATTTTACCTCACGGAAACGGTGCGACTTGGATGGCCGCGCTCGGGTGTCCGCGGCGGCGCACGACTGCGAGAGCGCGCGAAGCGGCGCTGGAAAGATAACGTCGCCTGGGTGCCAGAGTTCCGGGCCTCACCGTGGCTGGCTGGCGAGGCCGCTGGCGCTGCCCAGGCGGGTTGCCGGGCCGCCGGCACTTCTCGGGGCGGGCGCCGGGCCGTGGCGGCCGCGGCGCCCTGCCGAGGTCGCCAAAGTCCGCGTGCAAGACCCGGACCGCCCGCGAGCCGCGGCGGCTCTCGGGGGCTCAGCCGCGGCGGCAGCGGGCGGCTGCCTGCGCCACCAGGCAGCGCAGGCGCGACCGGTCGGCGGCAATGGTGGCCTGGCCGAGCATCCACTCGGCCTCGGCGAGAAGCTTCTCGATCGTCCGTCTCTCGAGAGCGCCGGCGGCCTGGCCGTTCTCGCGCAGGGCGATGGCGAGTCCCAGGCGGCCGGCGACGGCGGCGTAGGGGACGGCTTCCACCTGCGCCAGCGCCCGCTCGAAGATCGGCACGGCCTCGTCGGCGTCCCCGGCATCGAGCAGCGTCCAGGCCTGCTCGACCGCTGCCGCGGCACTCTCGCGGGCGGCAGCGTGCTCCTCGAAGAGGTGGAGCGCGCGATCGCCCAGGGCCAGCGCCTCCTCCCAGCGTTCCTCGGCCCGCCGCAGCCTGGCGAGCGCGCGGCAGAAGACCGCCCGCGCGTAGCCGAGTTCGGGGCGCAGCCGGGCCGCGCTGGCGCTCAGCTGCGCGGCGGCGGCGGGCAGCTCGCCGGCGTCGAGCAGGCGATGTGCCGTCTCGCAGTCGACCTCGACCCGCAGCTGCATGGGCAGCGCTGCGGCGGGCCGCAGCGCGGCGAGATGGATGGCGATCTTGCGGGCCAGGCCGAGCTGCCGCAGCGCGGGTTGCGGCTCGTGGTCGCGAGAGACGTCCAGAAGGCGCCACACCACTTCGGGCGTGGCGTAGCGGGCGTCGCCCGCGGGCGGCGCGGGGTGGGCGAGCAGCTCCTCCACCAGGGCGGGCGCCTCCCGGCGCTCGCGGTCCACCGCCGCCAGCCGGCCGGCGAGATCCTTGCTCTCCAGGCGGCGCAGCAGCCGGTCTACGGCCAGCTCCGGAGCGTGGTCGTCCG
>DATNKH010000324.1:0-4667 GCA_035603475.1 Thermoanaerobaculia bacterium | reverse complement strand
CGACCCCTCGCCCAAAGGGACGCCGCGGGTGACGGACCCTCTACCGGTGATCACCGCTTGGACTACTGATTCGATACTACACTCGCCGCGGCCACAGAGCACGGCTGTCCCGTTGATCCGAAATCTCTGCACAGACAGTAGATGAGTCGATGTAGCGCGCAGCGTTGCAAGCCATGCGGCTTGCGCTCGATCCGCGTGAAGTCCTTCCAAGCGCCGGCAGCCGGCTGGTGAGCGCCTCGGGCAGGCGCCGCCTCCCGGGCATGCGCGCCGCGGTGGCGCCCGCCGGCGCGCTGGAAGGGACGCCGCTCAGACCAGGCTCAGAATGGAAGGAGGTGCTCTATGAAGCGCTCACAGTGGATACCCTCAGGGGCAATGGCGCTGGCAATGCTGGCGCTGGCCGCGGCTCCCGCGGCGGCGCAGACCTTCGCGGCCGGCGACGACGCGTTCAACACCATTGGCGGCGGGTCGACCACGGTCGACGTGTCCCAGTTCCCCGGCGCGCTTGCCGCCCTCGGCTCGCCGATCAATGGCGGCAACGTCATCAGCCTGAAGGGTGTGTCGCTCAGCTCCTCGTTCGGGCCGTCGGTCGACAGCGTCGTCGCCCGCGGCGCGATCGCGAGCGGCTCCGGGAGCCTGACGCTGGCGGCGCTGAACATGGCGTCCGCGAGCAACCTGGTGCTGCAGGATGGGCGGCAGTACAGCATGGCGGTCTGCCTGTCCGACACCGCCCCCAGCACCGGCAACATCTCGCTCACCACCACCAGCGGCGACGGCGGCACCTTCAACTCGAGCTTCAACGTGATCCCGAAGCTGGTGTTCACCAACGTCAACAATCACAATGACGTGATCACCATCGACTGCGGGGCCGCCCACTGCAACCTGAACATCTCTTCCAGCGGCACCGGCTACGCAAACACGGGCGGCCCGAACAATTTCAATCCCTCCACCGAGGGGATCAACAGCCTGCCGACCGGCAACCAGACGGTCGCCAACTGCTCCGGCACCCACACCGTCAACATCCTCGCGCCGGGCGGCTTCTATCCGGGCTGGACGTTCTCCTCCTCGGGCAATAGCCTGAGCGGCGGCGGCTTCCGGGTCACGGGAGTCATCGATGCCTCCCGCCAGCGGCCGGCGAGCTCGAGCGGCGGCTTCAAGCCCTCGAACAACTGGGACAGCCATGCCGGCGCCATCCATGGGACCAAGCCGCCGCAGGACTGCCTCTCGGGCGGGGTGCAGCCGTCGGACACCGGCCGGGTGGGCGGCGCCGCGCCGCAGCTGGCCATCCGGTACTGCACCGCCCAGCAGCAGTTCGCACAGTAGTTGAAGGTGGGCGTGGTGCCCCCTTCCCCCCCGGAGGGGAGGGAAGGGGGCAGCTCAGAACTCCCCGGTCGCTCCGGCGCCGCCGGAGCGGCCGCCGCCACCCTCGAACGGGTGCTCGTCTCCCGCGGCGCGCGCCTCCGGCTGCAGCGTGAGGACGGCGACGCCCACCTCGAGGGCGGCCTGGCGCCGGGCGTCGGTCAAGAGCGGGGCCGCGGTGAAGCCGCCCCGCTCGCCGGCGGGTCCGGAGTCGAGGTAGCGCCACAAGCCGAGCACCACCGCGATCCACAGCGCCCCGCCGCCGGTCAGGACGAGCCAGGCCGGCTCGAGGCGCAGGTAATGCTGGAAGGTCGCCAGCGAGGCCACGGCGGCGACGGTCCCGGCGAGCAGCAGCGGCAGGCGGCGGCGTCTCAGGCCGGCGGCCAGCACGAGGACCGGCACGAGCGCCGTCGCGGCCATGGCCAGCCACCACAGCACGCTACCGTGCGGCGATAACGGCGACGGCAGCCATGCCGGCGGCGCCGGCCCGGGGTCGCGGCCGCCGATCCGCTCGACGATCCGCTCGTCCCAGGAGCCGACATGGACCGCCAGGTAGAGCCCGCCCAGGGCCACCAGGAGCACGGCCATCGCCGAGGACCGGTGCGCCGGCGGCAGGCGCGGCGACTCGGAGAGACGCAGCAGCGCCGGCGCGGCGGCCAGCGCCAGGGCGATCCAGACGGCGCGCCCCGCCGGCAGGTGAGCGAGGGCCACGAGCGCCGCGGCCGTGCCGAGGGCGGCATAGAGCGGATAGCCCCAGCGCCAGGCCGCGCCGCCGGCCAGCGCCGCCGCGAGCGCGCAGAGCGCCGGCACGCTCGCCGCCGCGTCCATGCTCCTCGCCTCGAGCAGGAGCCAGGCGGCGGCCGCGAGCAGCAGGCCGATCCCCAGCAGCGAGGTCGCGGCCTCGGTGCCGCCCTGCCGCCGGCGCAGTGAGCCGACCTGGAGCTCGGTCAGCGCCAGCAGCGCGACGCCCGCGACCGCCGCCAGGCCGCCTAGCGCCTGTTCATGGCCCCCCAGCCCCATCGCCAGGAAGCCGAGGACACCGCAGACGCCGACCACCGTGAACAGGAAAAGCAGCACGCGGAAGACCGGTCCGGCGCGCACCCGGTCATCCGGGAAGGCGCTCTCGACGGCGGCCAGCGCCGCGTCGTCGATCACCCCGGCGCGGCGCCAGGAGCGGGCGGCGGCGCGGACCGCTGCCGCGCGATCGGCCCGGCCGAGCTCCGGCGTCACGCGTGCTCCTTCATTCGCCCCATTCGCCCCATTCGCCGATATACGGCGAGAAGGCCGGCGATGATCAGAGCCGAGCTGGCGCCGAACCACAGGCATCCCAGGGCCGCGTCGTGGGACAGCTCCGCCAGCAGGCGGGTCACCCCCGCGTAGGCCGCCACCACGCCATAGGCGAACAGCGGGAAGCGCCGGGTCCGGTACGCGACGCCCGCCAGCGCCGCGCCGGCGAGCAGCAGGGCGGCGCCCCACGCCGGGTCGGCGATGCCCGAGGCGATGCCGCCGAGCGCCAGCAGGCAGCCGAGGTGCACGGCCACCGGTTCGAAGTGGGCCTTGCGGCGCCAGTGCGCGAGCGCGAGGCCGAGGCCGGCGAAGAGGATGCCGCAGGCGATGGCGTTCCAGCGCCAGGCCCCGGCCGCGTCCTCCCAGGCCCCGGCGCCCCAGGCGCGGGAGGTGGCGGCGTCGGCGAGCGCGACGCCGCGCCAGGCCGCGAAGCTGGTGAGCGACAGCGAGAAGGCGACGCGCGAGTCGCAGCGGAAGGCGGCCAGGCCCGCGAGCGCCGCCACGATCAGCAGGTGCCACGCCCGGTGGGAGGCCGGCAAGCCGAGCTGGACCTCGCAGTAGGCGAGATCCGCCGCGACGAGCAGGATGCCGAGCAGCAGGATGTAGTCGAACGCCAGGTTCGGCGACGCCACCTCCTGCCACGAGAAGGGCGGCGCCACCCGCGCCACCCAGGCCAGCGCCGCCGCGGCCGCCAATCCGAGGGCGGTGGCGATCGCGACCGGTCCGATGCGGTCCAGGTTCTGCCGGACCAGGAGTCCCACGCCGCCGGTCAGCAGCAGCACGCCGGCGTAGAGCAGGGCGCGCAGCTCCGCGTGCACGGAGACCAGCTCCCCGCGCGCCATGCGCAGCAGCCGCGGCGCCGCCGCGGGCGGCAGCGCACCGCTCTCGACCAGCGTCGGGATGGCCAGGACGACGTCGGGATTCATCGGGATAGCCTCGCCGTCATCCTAGCAGCAGGTTCCCTCTCTCCTCCCTCGTGCCTCGAGGGAGGCGGGGAGCTTGACCCACTACCTTGCGCGACGGCTGGCTTCGCGGAGGTTGTGGCTGGCGGCGGCGTCGAGGTCGAGGCCGTAGATGCGCTTGAGCTCGGCGACCTGGCCCAGGGTCTTCGCGCCGAAGGGGGCCTTGCCTTCGAAGGCGTGCAGCACGATGCCTTCCAGCAGGTCTCCGAGCGACATGTCGTGCAGCTCCGCCAGCGCTTTCAGCACCTTGAGGATCCGCTTCTCCATGCGGACCCCGGTCTGCACGCGCTCGATCTCCAGCGGACCGCGCCCGCCGCGCTCGCGCTTCTTCGAGTCGACCATTCCATGTTCCTCCGATCCATGTTCCCCGAGCGGGTAGTGGGTCCTGGCGTCTAGCGCCCTTGACAGTCAGATGCTATCTTGGTACCTTGGTACAACGCAAGCACGGAACGAACGAGCGTGAGACCAACCATGGAAATCGGAATCTTTCAGCTTCTTCCCGCGCCGGAGGCGCTCTCCGATCGGGAGGTGATCGAGCAGGCGCTCTGGGAGGTGGACTGCGCCGAGGCCGGCGGCTTCGGCAGCGTCTGGATCACCGAGCATCACCTGTCGTCGTTCGGGCTCGTCGGGGCGCCCTCGGTGTATGCGGCCGCCGTGGCCCAGCGCACGCAGCGGGTGCGGATCGGCTACGCCATCGCGGTGCTGCCGCTGCATCATCCGCTGCGCCTGGCCGAAGAGATCGCCTGGGTCGGCCACCTCAGCCGCGGACGGCTGCTGGTCGGCGTCGGCCCCGGGTTCAGTCCCTACGAGTTCGGCGCCTTCGGCGTGCCGCTCGCCGAGCGCCACGCGCGCCTCGAGGAGGGGTCGGCCATCTTGCGCGCCGCGCTCGCGGGAGAATCGTTCAGCTACGCGGGAAGGTTCTGGAGCGTGCCGCCGGTGACCCTGAGGCCGCGCCCCTTCCAGGGCTGCCCGCCCTTCCTGCGTGCCAGCTCGAGCGTGGAATCGCTGCGCGCGGCGGCGCGCGACGGCGTGCCGGTGATGTTCGGGCTCGCCGCCACCGCG
>DATNKH010000323.1:0-2164 GCA_035603475.1 Thermoanaerobaculia bacterium | reverse complement strand
CGGGCGAGGACCCGGTCAACGTTTTCCGCGGCCCGGCCGAGGTGATCGATCTTCCGCAGGAGGTCGAGAAGTTCGGCCAGGGACCCTCGTACCTGCACGACGTGCTCACCGCCACCCAGGCCCGGTTCAGCCCGCGCCGGGACGAGATCGTTCGCCGCTACCGCGAAGCGGGGGTCGACCTCGACATCAAACCCGATCTCGATACCGCGTCGTGAAGCCTGCCGTGGATGTCACGAAAGTCATAGGGCCATTTCGTGCTTCATGTATCCACTCAAATGGCTCTGGCGTATATCTCGTGATGGTAACGGGCGTGTTTTGCGTGGTTTGGTGTGCCCGTGATGGTTTTGTGTCCTGGTGTGCCGGCGTGTCGCGGGGAGACGGGGGAGGGCTCCTGGTAGCCCGGCGGGTGTCTAAGCCTTCCGTTCACCAGGAGCCCTTCGTGTCATTGTCTCAGTGCGGTCCGTCGTGCGGGTGCGCATCCGTCGTCTCGGTGCTGCTGCCGCACCTGTCAGGGGTCGTCGCCGAGCGGGCCTGGGAGGTGGCGGGCCGGGTGCTCGTGCGGGTGCGCGCGTCTGCCGCGCAGGCGGCGTGCCCGCGGTGCGGCGCGCTGTCGGGCCGGGTGCACTCCGGCTACCTGCGGCGGCTGCGCGATGCGGCGGCCGGCGGCCGGGAGGTGGTGATCTGGCTGGCGGTGCGCCGGCTCTTCTGCCTCAGCCCGGACTGCGGGGCAGTCACGTTCACCGAGCAGCCCGGCGGCCTGGCCACGCGGTACGCGCGCAGGACGCCGCCGGCGCGGGCGGTGCTGACGGCGGTCGCGGTCGCGCTGTGCGGCCGGGCCGGGGCCCGGCTGGCCGGCGAGCTCGGCGTCCCGGCCGGCCGGGACTCGATGATCCGGCTGGTCATGGCGGTCCCCGTCCCGGAGCTGGCGAACTCGCCGGAGATCCTCGGCGTCGATGACTTCGCGCTGCGCAAGGGCCGCGACTACGCCACCGTGCTCATCGACATGGCCACCGGGAAAGTCGCCGGCCTGCTGCCGGACCGGGAGGCCGCCACCTTCAGGGCGTGGCTGGAGGCCCATCCCGGCGCGGCGGTGATCTGCCGGGACCGGGGCGGCGCCTACGCCGAGGGCGCCCGCGACGGCGCCCCGGACGCCGTCCAGGTCGCCGACCGCTGGCACCTGTGGCACAACCTGTGCGAGCACGCCGGGAAGGAGGCCGCCCGGCACGCCGGCTGCCTGGAAGACCCGGACCCGGACCCCGGCCCGGACCCCGGCCCGGAGCCGGCCGCCGCCGGCCCGCCGGAGGCGGGCGAAGCCGGCCTGGCCGCGCGCACCAGGCTGCGGTACGAGCTGGTCCAGGCGCTGCGCGCCGAGGGCAAGGGCATCATGGCGGTCATGAAGGAGACCGGCTGGGCCAAGGACACCGTCCGCCGCTACGCCCGGGCCGCCAGCGCCGATGAGCTCATGACCGCGCCGCCGCCCCGCCCGTCCCTCCTCGGCGGGCACGGCGCCTACCTCCGCCAGCGCTGGGACCAGGGCTGCACCAGCGCCCGCACGCTGCACGCCGAGGTCACCGCCCGCGGCTACACCGGAAGCTACGGCACCGTCAGCACGTTCCTGCGGCCCCTCCGGAAGCCGCGCCCCGCCCCGCCCTCCGGCCCCAGGCCCCGCGACGTCGCCCGCTGGCTGCTCAGCAGGCCCGGCTCCCTCACCCGCAAGGAGCAGGCCGGCCTCGCACAGGCCATGGAACGCTGCCCCCACCTCAACACCCTCCACGGCCACGTCCGCGGCTTCGCCCGGCTCATGCAAGACCGCGCCGGCGCGGCCGGCCTCGACGACTGGCTCGCCGCCGCCGAGGCCAGCAGCCTGCCCTCCCTGCTGTCATTCGCCCACGGCATCCGGATCGACCACGCCGCCGTCCTGGCCGGCCTGTCACTCCCCTGGAGCAGCGGCAAAGTCGAGGGCACCGTCAACAAGCTCAAACTCCTCAAACGCCAGACCTACGGCCACGCCAGCCTCGCCCTCCTACAGCAGCGACTCATCCTCACCTGAACAGCAAAAGTAACCATCACGAGATATGCGCCAGAGCCGGTTTGGAATGGTATTTCCAACACGAAATGGCCCTATGTCAGCGGATCCACGGAAAGGACAGCTGGCGATCCTGAT
>DATNKH010000322.1:0-2029 GCA_035603475.1 Thermoanaerobaculia bacterium | reverse complement strand
CACTGGCGCTTCGCGCACGGCGCCGCCTTCGCCGCGGTGTACCTCGAGCGGGAGGGCAGGCTCGAGCTCGAGGTGGCCTCGCCGGCGGCCGGCTTCGCGGGGGCGAGATGGCTGCCGGGGATGAACGGCAGCGAGGCTCCGCCGCCGGCCCTGGAAGCCGCGGCGGCGTCGGCTGCCGCCCTGGCAGGCTCGGACCCGGGCGTGCTGACGTTCCCCGGCGGCTGCCTCCTCTTCTCGCCGCGTCCGGCGGCCGCGGAGAACCCGGCAGCCGCGGAGAACCCGGCGGGTGCGATGGACCCGGAGCACCGGGAGAACCCGGAGAACCCGGAGAACCCGGAGGACGCGGCGGGCGTTCCCGGCATCGAGCACGGGCCGTTGCCGTTGCTGCTGCTCTCCTCGCTCAAGATCCTGCGCCTGCGCCAGGAGATCAAGGACCAGCAGTTCCAGGTCAACTACCGCGTGGTGGAGCTCGAATCGCTCTACGACGTCGGGCTGGCGGTGGCCGCCACTCTCGATCTCGAGAAGCTCTCGGAGGAAATCTTGCTGCGCGCCGTGTCGCTGCTCGACGCCCGCCGCGGCGCGCTCTACATCCTCGAAGGCAGCCGCTACCGGCTGCAGCGGACGTTCGGCGGCGACGCCGCGCCCTGGTACGACAGCGGCGGCGCGGAGGGCGAGGAGATCCCGGAGACTCCGGAGGGCCGCAAGCTGCGCGCTTTCCTGGCCGGCGAGAGCCCGGCGCCGCCGAGCGAGCTGCTGCCGGGAGCGCGCTACCTGCTGGGGGTGCCGATCGACATCGACGGCAGTCCGCGCGGGCTGCTGGCGGTGGGGGACAAGGAGAGCCGCCGCGGCGTCGGCCCGTTCCCCGCGTCCGACCGGAGGACGCTGGGCCTGTTCGCCAACCAGGCGGCGATCGCCCTCGAGAACGCGCGCCTCCACCTGCAGGCGCTCGAGAAGGAGCGGCTGGAGCGCGAGATGCAGCTGGCTGCCGACATCCAGCGCCGCATCCTGCCGCGCGGTGCGCCGGAGGTGCCCGGTTACGAGCTGATCGGCTGGAACCGCCCGGCACGCCAGATCGGCGGCGATTACTACGATCTCTTCCAGCGCCAGGACGGGCGGGTCGACCTGGTCGTGGGCGACGTCTCGGGCAAAGGCATGCCGGCCGCGTTGATGGTGTCGACGCTGCACTCGGCGCTGCACCTGCTGCTCGACCAGGTGGGCGTCGGGCCCGCGCTGCTCGAGATGCTGAACCGTCACGTTTTCGAGTCGAGCACCTCCAACAAGTTCATCACCCTGCTGCTGGCGGAGCTCGAGCCGGCGAGCGGCCGCCTCACCTACCTCAACGCCGGCCACAACCCGGCCCTGCTGCTGCGCCACGGCGCGGAGGCCCCCCCGGACGTCGCCGTCGCCGGCGCCGCTCCAGCCTCGGACGCCGTGAAGGTCGAAGAGCTCGGCGCTTCCGGCCTGCCGATCGGCGTGCTGTCCGGCAGCCGTTTCCAGGCCCGCGGCATCATCCTCGAGCCCGGTGATCTGCTCTGTATCTACAGCGACGGCATCACCGAGGCCGAGTCTCCGGACGACGAGGAGTTCGGCACGGCGCGGCTGCTGGCGCTGCTGCGCGAGCACCGCCGCCGTCCGCTGGCCGAGGTGCTCGAAGCCATCCAGAACGCAACCGGCAGCTTCTCCGCCGGCCTGCCGCAGGGCGACGACCAGACGCTGGTGCTGCTTCGCCGGCGGCTCGCCTAGCCTGGTCGTCCGGCGGGAGGTCGTCCTCAGGGGCAGGTCGGGAAGGCCGAGGTGTCCTGAACGGGCTGGAAGGGCGTGTTGGGCCGATTGCAGTAGAGGGTGAAGCCGGCGTTCTGAGAATCGGTGACTCGCAAGCAGACGGAGAGGTTGGTCAGGCCGCCGGCGAACACCCAGTAATGTCCGTTGACGCCGCAACCATCGAGCACCTTGACCACGATCTCGACGTTGTCGGAGCTGAAGAACCAGAGATAACCCGTGTCATCCGTCAGGCCGACGACCTGAGCAT
>DATNKH010000321.1:0-5998 GCA_035603475.1 Thermoanaerobaculia bacterium | reverse complement strand
CACCCTGCTCAACCACATCCCGGAGGTCCTGAAGGCCGTCTCCGAGTATCTCTGCTCGAACGGCGACATGGTCGCCGCGAGGCTGGTGCGCGAGGAGCTGGCCCGGCTGGCGCGGCTGCGGCGCGAACAGGGCTACGACGTCGACGAGCTGCTGGCCGAGTTCGAGATCCTCGGCGAGATCCTCTACGGCGCGCTGAAGGAGGAGGCCAGGGCCTTCGGGCGCCAGGTGCCGGCAGAGTACGCCATCGAGGTCGCCGAACGGCTCTACCGCGCCCTGATGGACATCACCAGCATCACCGCCGGCACGTTCCGCGAGGAGGGGTTCCGCGACCGCCGCGACCGCGCCCGCCTGCTCGGCGGCTTCGGCCGCGACCTGGCGCACGAGCTGCGCAACCGCCTCGCCGCCGCCGACGCCTCGCTGCAAGTGCTCGCCCACGACCTGCGCGGCTCCCACGACTCCGGCAACGCGGGGAATGCCGGCAATGCCAGCGCTGCGGGCATTACCGGCGATCCGAGCCGCGCCGCGGAGCCCTCCCTCCGAACGGAGCGGGCCCTCAAGGCCCTGGGCGTCGCCCTGCATCGCATCAAGGGCGTCGCCGACGACATCCATGCCCTGGCCATCGCCCAGGGCAGCGAGGAGTCGGCGCAAGGGCGCCGGCTGGCGCTGCGCACGCTGCTCGAGGAGATCGTCGAGGAGCTCGCCGGGCTCGCCGAGGACAAGGGCGTCCGGCTCGAGATCCAGGAGGTCATCCCCGAGGTCCAGGTGGACGCCACCCGGGTCGAGCTGGTGCTCATCAACCTGCTCGGCAACGCCGTCAAGTACTCGGACGACAGCAAGGCCGACCGCTGGGTGCGCATCACCGTCCAGCGCCACGAGCCCGCCCACTGGCGCATCGGCGTCGCCGACAACGGCGTCGGCATCCCCGAGAGCATGCAACCGCTGGTCTTCGAGCAGTTCGTGCGCGCCCATCCCGAGGTCGCCGACGGCACCGGCCTCGGCCTCGCGATCGCCCGCGCCGCGATCGATCAGCTCCACGGCGAGATCTGGCTCGAGAGCGAGCCCGGAGCCGGCAGCACCTTCTACTTCACCGTCGTCGATCCCCCCGCCGCCAGCGAGCCCGATCCACCGGCCGCTAGCGCCGGAAGCCGCATAGAGACAGGTAGTGTGAGGTGATGCCAGGTAACGCTTCGGCTATTGCTCTGGAAACTTTTTGCCATGTCCTCCTGAGAGGACGGGCAAGCCTACGCTCCCGGACGCCTGCCGTGGGAGCTGTCTTCGTAGTACAATGATGCGATCGATGAGCGAAAGGTAGGTTCGCACCATGCCGCAGGCCACCATTTCTCCCAAGTACCAACTCGTGATCCCCAAGGAGATCCGCAAGGAGGTGCCATTGGTCGCGGGCCAAGTGCTCCAGGTGATCGCCAAGAGCGGCATCATCACCCTCATCCCGGACCGGCCCCTGTCGAGCTTGCGCGGCTTTGCCAAGGGGATGAGTCTCGAAGGCTTCCGCGAGAAGCAGGACCGCGCTTGAAGGTCGTCGACTCCTCCGGATGGCTGGAGTTCTTCGCCGACGGACCCCTGGCCGAATCCTATGCCGAACACCTCGTCGACCTGTCGCAGGTCCTGACTCCGGTCATCGTGCTCTACGAGGTATATAGGTGGCTCAAGCGGGAGCGCGGCGACGAGGAGGCGATCATCGCCGCCGCCCAGATCGCCAAGACGCAGGTGGTGCCGGTGACGGTCACGCTCGCCCTGACTGCCGCCGATCTCGGCCTCGAACACGGACTGCCCATGGCCGACTCCCTCGTCTATGGGACCGCGGTGTCGATGGGCGCGGAGCTGATCACCAGCGATGGCGACTTCGCTTCTCTGCCCGGCGTCACCTACCTGGCCAAGCCCAAGCCCGATCCTCCTACGCCCGGCTGAGCTCGGGGACCTCGCCTCGGTCCTACCGCGCTCCCAGGTCGCTCATCACCTCGGCGAGGGTGGCCGCGTCGGTCTCGGCCATGAGCTCGCGGGCGATGGCCTGGGCGAGACCGGCGATGGTTGGCGACTCGAAGAGGCTGGGGACCGGCAGCTCGACCTCGAACAGCTCGCGTACCCGCGCCAGCACCTGGTTGGCGTTGAGCGAGTGGCCGCCGAGGGCGAAGAAGTCGTCGTAGATGCCGACCTTGTCGAGCTTCAGCACCTCGCACCAGATCGCCGCCAGCGCCTCCTCGACCGCGGTGCCGGGCGGCACCTGCTCCGCGGCGGACACGGCGGCGTGCCCCTCCGGCGCCGGCAGGGCGCGGCGGTCCACCTTGCCGCTCGCGGTCAGCGGCAAGGTGGGAAGGGGCACGAAGAAGGCGGGGACCATGGCGGCAGGCAGCTGGCGGCGCAGGTGCTCCTCGAGCTCGCGCGCACCCGCCCAGGCGGAGGGCGAGACGCCGCGCGGCACGACGTAGGCGATCAACCGTTGATCGGCCCCCTCGCCGAGCGCGGCGACCGCCGCCGCCACCACCGCCGGGTGCGCGGCCAGCGCCGATTCGATCTCGCCGAGCTCGATGCGCACGCCGCGCAGCTTCACCTGGCCGTCGATACGGCCGAGGTACTCGATGGCGCCGTCACGCCGGTAGCGGGCAAGGTCGCCCGAGAGGTAGAGGCGGCCGCCGGGTTCGCCGCCCGCCGGCGGCGCCGCCTCCGCTTCGGCCGATGAAGCCGCGTCCAGGCCGCCGGCGAAAGGATCGGGCACGAAGCGCTCGGCGGTGAGATCCGGCCTGCCCAGATAGCCGCGGCCGACGGCGATGCCGCCGATCGCGAGCTGCCCCACCACCCCCGGCGGCACCGCGCGGAGATGGCGGTCCAGGAGGTGAATGCGGACGTTGGCGATCGGGTAGCCGATGGGCACGCCGCGACGGTCCTCGCCGCGCCGGCACTGCCAGTGGGTCACCTCGATCGCCGTCTCGGTGGGGCCGTAGAGGTTATGCAGCGCCACCCCGGGCAGGCGGGCGAAGCAGCGCTCCTGCACCTCGACGCCCAGCGCCTCGCCGCTGGCCAGGACGCGCGTGAGCGCGGTGCAGCGGTCGAGATCCGGCGTTTCGAGGAACACCTGCAGCATCGAGGGCACGAAGTGGACCGTGGTGATGCCGCGCTCGGCCAGGGTCCTCGCCAGGTACCCCGCGTCCAGGTGGCCGCCGGGACGGGCCAGCACCAGGCGTGCGCCGGTGACCAGCGGCCAGAACAGCTCCCACAGCGAGACGTCGAAGCTGAGCGGGGTCTTCTGCAGCACCCGGTCCTCCGGCGTCAACGGGTGCAGCTCCTGGAACCAGAGCAGGCGGTTGACGATGCCGCGGTGGCTGTTCATCGCGGCCTTGGGCTTCCCGGTGGAGCCCGAGGTGTAGAACACGTAGGCGAGCCGGTCGGGCCCCAGGTCGGGCCGCGCTTCCTGGAATTCGCGCAGCCGACGCGCCGCGGCCACCGGCTCCACGGCCTCCGCGGCGTCCACGGCCTCCGCGGTGGCTGGCTCCGCGGTGGCTGGCTCCGCGCTGGCCTGTTCCGTGGCTGCCTCTGCGCCGTTCCCGGCCGCCGCCGCCGCCCGGTCTCCTGCTGCCGGCGAGGGCACGGCGAAGCCGTCGAGGACCAGGCGCGGCGGACCCCCGAGCGGCATCGCAGCGGCCGCGCGCTGCTCGACCAGCAGCACCCGGGGAGCGGCGTCGGCGAGCATGTAGGAGAGGCGCTCGCGCGGATAGCCGGGATCGATCGGCAGGTAGGCGGCGCCGGCGGCGAGGATGCCGAGAATGCCGACGACCATGGCGAGCGACCGGTCCGCGGCGAGGCCGACGATGGTCTCCGGCCCGACCCCCAGCTCGGCCAGCGCCGCCGCCAGGCTCGCCGCCGACGCCGCGAGCTGGCCGTAGGTCAAGGTCTCGCCGTCGATCTCCACCGCGACCGCGGCCGGCGAGCGCTCGGCTTGCGCGGCCACCAGCTCGTCGAGCGCCAGCGCCGCGAGATCGCTCTCGCCGTGGCGGAAGGCGCGGCGAGTGTCGTTCCAGAGCAGCAGTTGCCGGCGCTCGGCAGCGTCCAGCAGCGGCAGCTCCGCGAGCGGGACGGCCGGCGCCGCCGCCGCGGCGCCGGCGAGCGCCCGCAGGAAGCCGCTCCAGCGGGCGGTGGTGGCGGCGTCGAAGAGGTCGGTGTTGTAGACCAGCAGCGCCGCGACCTCCTCGCCCTCGTCCGCCACCTCGAGGGTGAGATCGAACTGCGCGGCGCGCCTGGGCAGCGCCACCGATTCGAGCTCGAGGCCGGCCAGCCGCAAGTGGCTGCCGGGCAACCCGAGCGCAAAGCCGGCCAGGCCGTGGCGGTCGGGGCGATGCGCTTTCTGCATCACGAAGCTGGCCTGGAACAGCGGCGAGCGGCCGGGATCGCGTCGCGGCTGCAGGCGTTCGGCCAGCAGCGGAAACGGATAGTCCTGGTGGCGGAAGGCGGCCAGCACGCGGCGCCGGGTCGCCCCCAGGAGCTCGGCGAAGCCGGGGTCGCCGGCGAAGTCGGCGCGCAGCGCCAGCGGGTTGACGAAGTAGCCGATCACGCCCGCGAGGTCCGCGGACCCGCGGCCGGAGACCGGCGACCCGACGACCACCTCGCGCTGGCCGGAGAGCCGCGCCAGCAGCGCCTGGAAGACCGCGAGCAGGGCCATGAACGGCGTCGCCCGCCGCTCCGCCGCGAGGCTCCGCAGCGCCAGCGTGGTCTCGGGCAACAGGCGCAGCGGCCAGGCGTCGCCGCCGAAGGTCTGCTGCCGCGGGCGCTGCCGATCGGTGGGCAGCTCGAGCGGCGGCAGCGGACCGGCCAGCTCCTGGCGCCAGAACTCCCACGACGCCTTGCCGCGAGGTCCCGCCAGCATCGCTTCCTGGCGGCGGGCGTGGTCGGCATAGGTGAGCGGCAGCGGCCGCAGCTCGGGCGGCCCCTCCGCGGTGGCCGGACGATACAGCGCCGCCAGCTCGCCGATCAGCACCTCGAGCGACCAGAAGTCCGCGACCAGGTGATGGATGGACAGCACGACGACGGGATCGCGCACGACGTCCGGCGCGCGCCTCGCACCTGGCGTGCCCGGCGTGCCCGGCGGGCCTCCCCCGTCGGGGGCGACGGACCCGGCGCCCGCCAGCACGGTCACGCGCAGCAGCGGACCGCGTCGCAGGTCGAAGGGACCCCAGGCGGCGGCCAGGAGAGCCTGCGTGGCCGCCGCGCCGGCGGCAACGGTGCCCTCGGCCGCGCCGGCCGCCGCCATGCCGTCCGCTGACACCGCGTGCGCCGCCGTATCGTCCGCCGCCGTGCCGGCATCCACTTCTTCGAGCACCAGCTCGTACCGCGGCTCGCCGGGAGGATGGACGGTGGCGACCGGTGCCCCGGCCCGCTCTGCGAAAGTGGTCCGCAGCGCCGGATGGCGCTCCACCAAGGCGGCGCAGGCCTGGCGCAGCGCCGCGAGGTCGAGATCGCCGCGGACGCCGGCGGCCCCCGCGATGACGTAGGCGGCGCCGCGGGGCGCCAGCCGGTCCAGGAAGTAGAGCGCCCGCTGTCCCAGGGTGAGTGGGACCTCCTCGTCGCCGGCCGCGCCGAGGCCGCCCGGGGCCGGCGACGCGACCACCGCCGCCGAAGCCGACGCCGACAGCGGCGTGGGCGACGCCGGCGGCGCGGGCGGCCCGGGCGACGCCGGTGACACCGGTAGCGGGGGCGGCTCCGCCACGCCGACGAGCTTCCCGGCAAGCTCGGCCGCGAGCTCGGAGACGCTCGGGCCGTCCAGCAGGGTGGCGATCGACAGCTCGACGCCCAGGCCGGTCTCGACCTCGTGCGCGAGCTGGACCGCATAGAGAGAATCGAGTCCCAGGGCGCCAAGCGGCCTCGCGGGATCGAGGCGCGACGCCGACAGTTCCATCACGGCGGCGACGCGGTCCAGCAGGTACGCCTCGAGCCAGGCGATCACGGCGGCCCCGTCGAGCTCCGCGAGCCGCTCGCGTAGAGCCGCCGGGG
>DATNKH010000320.1:0-4641 GCA_035603475.1 Thermoanaerobaculia bacterium | reverse complement strand
CCACCAGGAGGAGGTGTCGCCCTCGGGCTCCCGCCGTGGGCTCCGCCGGCCGCCGGGGCCGCCGCCGCCCGCGCGCCGCACCGCCGCCACCCGCGCCGCCTTGGACCTGGACGACCTCGATGACCTCGGCAGGGCGGCGATGCGGCAGGGCGCCGTGCGCCTGCCTTCCAGCACGATGCCGGAGCGCAACCTTTCGATCTGCTCGTCCGCCGGCCGGCCCCTCACCTTCACTTCGTAGGTCTTCCAGCAGCCGAAGCTGGGATGGGCCACGTGCTGCGCCAGGTCGCCGTCATCGGTGAGCAGCAGGAGTCCCTCGGTCTGGAAGTCGAGGCGTCCCACCGGCGCCAGCGCCCGGCGCAGCGCCGGCGGCACCAGGTCGATCACCGTCGGCCGCCCCGCCGGGTCGGAGATGGTCGACATCACTCCGCGCGGCTTGTTGAGCAGCAGGTAGCGATGCACCGCGGGCGCCTGGATGCGCCGCTCGTCGAGCTTGACCGAGTCGCGCTCGAGGTCCGCCTTGTCGCCGATCCCGGCCGGCTGGCCGTTGACCGTCACGCGCCCTTCGCGGATCAGCTCCTCCGCCTTGCGCCGCGAGGCGATGCCAGCCCGCGCCAGGATCTTCTGCAGCCGCTGCTCGCTCATCGCCAGACCCTGGCTGCCGGTCGAGAACGAGACTCTCCTCGCGCTCTCACCGCTCCACCTCGGTCGCTGCGGCCGCCGCAGTCTCCTCCTCGCCCACCGCCTCCTGGTCGTCTTCCGGCGGCTCCCAATCGGCCGCGGGCTGGGCGCGGGCGATCCCCTTCGCCTCCCCGGCCGCTTCGCCACCCTCCCGGTCCTCCGAGTCTGCCGGCTCCCCGCGCTCGTCGAGCTCCGCCGCTTCGCGCAGGAAGCGCTCTTCCGCGTCGTCCTCCTCGTCCTCGAGCAGACCGCCGTCTCCGGCCTCCGGGTCGATCGCCGGGGTCGCGGGGCTTTCCAGGCTCGTCGAGGCCATCGGGGAAGATCCGGCCGCCGGGGCGGCCGGCGCCGCTGGCAGTACCGCTGGTAGTACCGCCGGTAGTGCCGCGCCGAAGGTCTCCTCGAACTCCTCGAGCGGCGGCAGGTCGCGCAGGCTGTTGAGACCGAAGTGCACCAGGAACTCGCGCGTGGTCGCGTAGAGGAACGGCTTGCCCACCACCTCCTTGCGTCCCGAGATCCGCACCAGCCGCTTCTCGAGCAGCGTCTTGAGCACCCCCACGGGATTGACGCTCCGCAGCTCCTGGATCTCCGGGCCGGTGATCGGTTGGCGGTAGGCGACGATCGCCAGCGTCTCGAGCGCCGCCATGGACAGCTTGCTGCCGCTCGCCACCTCGAAGAAGCGCCGCAGCCAGACTCCCATCTCCGGGCGGGTGACCAGCCGCACGCCGCCCGCCACGTCCTCGACCATCACGCCGCGCGCCTCGCCGCCGGTGTAGCGCTCCAGCACCGCGGCCAACGCCGCCGCCGCCTGCTCGCGCTCGTCCTCGTCGAAGAGCTCGACCAGCCGGGTGCGCGGCACCGGTTCCGATGCGACGAACAGGATCGCCTCGATCGCCGCCTCCATCTCGCCGCGCTCCGTCATGCGCCGATCGCCTCCCGCTCCTCGGCGCCGAGCTCGCGGGTGGTCCGGTAGACCAGGATCTCGCCGCTCTCGGTCTGGTGGACCCGGATCAGGTTGAGGCGCGCGAGCTCGAGGACCGCCAGGAAGGCGGCGATCGCCTCGGCCCGGCAGGAGCGCCGGCGCAGGTCGGCCAGCAGATCGAACGGCCGGCCGGCGTCGAGGGCCCCGAGCAGGCGGTCGAACTGATCGCGCACCGAGAAGGCGTCGGCGCTGACCAGCAGTGGCGGCGGGTGCTCACGGTCGTAGCGCTGCAACGCCTGCTTGAGCGCCGACAGCAGGTCGAACAGCGACACCTCGCCGAGCTCCACCGCCTCCTCTTCGCCGCCGGCGGCCGACTCGGGGAGCGGCTGCGGCTGGCGGGTCCACACGCCGACGCGCAACCGGTCCACCTCGGCCAGCGACTGCGCCACCTCTTTCAGCCGCCGGTACTCGAGCAGCCGCTCGACGAGGTCCTGCCGCGGGTCCTCCTCGGGCTCGCCCTCGCGCGCCGCCGGCCGCGGCAGCAACATCTTGGACTTGAGGTGGATGAGCAGCGCCGCCTCGTAGATGTACTCGCCGGCGACGTCGAGGTTGAGCTGCTCCATCAGCTGCAGGTAGGCATGGAACTGGTCGCAGATGGTCGCCACCGGGATGTCGGTGATCTCGACGCGGTTGATCTTGATCAGGTGCAGCAGCAGATCGAGAGGCCCCTCGAACACCGGCAGCTGGACGCGCCACGACGCGGGCAACGCGGGCAGCAGCTCGCCGCCGTCGTCGCCGTCACCACCCGTACCCACGATCTCCAACCCGGGTTCATTGCTCGTCATGCCGGGACCTCCGGCGGCGTCCGAAACGTTCGCGCCTGCCGCGACGGGCGCGACTGCCGCGACGGGGGCCAGTAGTCGAGCTTCATCGCCGAGCGCACCCGCGCCATGGTCTCCTGCGCCCGCTCGCGCGCCCGGCGCGTCCCATCCGCCAGGATGTCGAGCACCACGTCACGGTCGCGCGCCAGCTCCTCGCGCCGGCGCCGCATCGGCTCGAGGAAGTCGATGATCCGCTGCGCGATCAGCTTCTTGTCGTCGACGCAGCCGATCTCCGCCGCGCGGCACAGCCGCGCCACCTGCTCCTGCACCTCGGGCGGCGACAGCAGCCGGTGGAAGTCGTAGAGGTTGCAGACCTCGGGTCTCCCGGGGTCGCTGCGCCGCAGGCGCTGGGGATCGGTGAACATCTGCATGCATTTCTGCCGGATCACCTCCGGCGGGTCGGCGAGGTTGATCGCGTTGCCGTACGACTTCGACATCTTGCGGCCGTCGATCCCGGGCACCTTCGGCGTCGGCGTCAGCAGGATCTGCGGCTCGGGGAACAGCTCGCCGTAGAAATGGTGGAAGCGGCGCACCAGCTCGCGGGCCATCTCGAGATGGCTCGCCTGGTCCTCCCCCACCGGCACGAAATGCGCGCGATAGATCACGATGTCGACCGTCTGCAGCACCGGGTAACCGAGGAAGCCGTAGGTTGCCAGGTCGCGGTTCTCGATCTGCGCGATCTGCTCCTTGTACGTCGGCACGCGCTCGAGCCAGCCGAGCGGCGTGATCATCGACAGCAGCAGGTGCAGCTCGGCGTGCTCGGGCACCTGCGACTGCACGAAGATCACCGACCGCTCGGGGTCCAGCCCGGCGGCGATCCAGTCGGTCACCATCTCGACGGTGCTCTCGGCCACCTGCGAGGTGTCGGCGTAGTCGCTGGTCAGCGCGTGCAGGTCCGCCGCCATGTAGTAGCAACGATAGGTGTCCTGCAGCTCCACCCAGTTCTTGAGCGCGCCGAAGTAGTTGCCCAGGTGGATCTTGCCCGTCGAGCGCATCCCCGACAGGACGACCTGCTTCTCCTCGCTCAAGGCGCCTCCCTCGTAGCTTGCCGACCAGCGATGCAGTCCAGGCGGATCATCAGATCACGGGGTCACCGGCAGGCCGGCTAGTTGATCACCAGCAGCAGGATGAAATGAAAGGGCAGCACCAGCAGCGGCACCACCCAGAGCATCGCGAGGGCCATGCCGATCATAAGGCCATAGGGGCGCAGGCTGGCAAGCTTCTCGGCCCAGTCCGCCGGCAGCGTCTGCAGCGCGATCTGGCCGCCGTCCAGCGGCGGCAGCGGCAGCAGGTTGAACACGGCCAGGAAGGCGTTGATGGTGGCCAGGCGCACCAGCGTGAACATCAACGGGAAGCCGGCCAGCCGGCCGGTGCCGCCGTCGATCTGGTACACCAGGGTGGCCAGCGCCGCCTTGCGCGCGTCGGCGCCGATGGCCGCCGCCGCGAAGCCCACGGCGATCGTCGCCAGCCCCGCCAGCAGCAGGTTCACCGCCGGCCCGGCGGCGCTCACCATCAGCGAGTTCCAGTAGGGGCGCCGCAGGTTCCTGGCCAGCACCAGCGGCGGCCGCCCCCAGCCGAAGACCGGCACCTGCAGCATGGGGCTCAGCAGCGGCAACCCGGCGAGCAGCAGCGGCAGCAGCACCGAGCCGAAGGGATCGAGATGGCGCAGCGGGTTGAGCGACACCCTGCCGAGCAGCCGCGCCGTCGAGTCGCCGCAGCGATCGGCCACCCAGGCATGGGCCGCCTCGTGGGCGGAGATCGACAGCAGCACCAGGAGGAGCTGGACGACGGCGGTGAAGATCAGCGTGGTGCCCATCGCTCCCGGTTCCCCCATGGAATCTCAGCTCCGGCCAACCGGCCCGCCCCGCACTCCTGAGGGCGGCTCGGGCAGCGGGTCGCGCAGACCGTGCAGCAACCCGCGCGCCTTGGCGGCGACGGCGCGGGCGTTGCCGCGCGACAGCTCGCGCAGCCAGGCGACCGGCAGCGCCACCAGGTTGGCGGCGAGGAAGCCCGCCAGCCCGGCCGGGCCGGCATGGCGGCGCACGTAGACCGCGTTGCTGCGCGCGGTGTGGAACGTCTTGCCGGGTGTGTAGGCGCCGCCGCTCGACGCCGCCACCTTGTGCCAGACGCGGCTCTCCGGCACGTAGCGCAGCCGGTAGCCGG
>DATNKH010000319.1:0-4412 GCA_035603475.1 Thermoanaerobaculia bacterium | reverse complement strand
GCCGGCCGCATGCGCGCCCGCCTGCTGGTGCGCCACGCCGACTACGGCAAGGCGCGGCGGCTCGCCGCGGCCTTCGCCGCGGAGCTGCCGCGGCTGGCGGGTGGCGGGCCGGGCGGACCGATCGAGGTGCACGCCTCCGGCGAGGTGCCGGAGGCGCTGGCGGTGGTGGCGGCGATCGTCGGCAACCAGCTGCGCTCGATCGGCTGGACGGCGGTGCTGATCGCGGCCATGCTGCTCGCCGCCCTGCGCAGCCTGCGCTGGACGGTGGTGGTGATGGCGCCGGTGCTCGGCGCCACCCTGCTGCTGTTCGCCGGCCTGGGCTACGCCGGCGTGCCGCTGGGCATCGCGACCAGCATGTTCGCCGCGTTGAACCTCGGCGCCGGCGTCGACTTCGCGGTGCAGTACGTCTATGCCTACCGCCGCGAGCGGCGGGCGGGCCTCGACCACGCCGCGGCGGTGAAAGCGACGCTCGGGACGACCGGCCGCGGCCTGCGCTGGAACGCCATCGTGCTGGCCCTGGGCATCGCCGTGCTGACCCTCTCCTCGATCAAGCCCAACCAGAGCCTCGGCATGCTGCTGGCGCTCGCCATCCTGGTCTCCTACGCCAGCACCCTCGCCCTGCTCCCCGAGCTGCTGCGGCTGGTTGCGCCGCGAAGCGGCCCGGCGGCGAGCCCGCCACGCCAGGGCGCGGTCTGAGCCGGTCGTGCCCGCAGCCGCGGGCGAGCAGCCCGCGATCGCGAGCTGTCCGCCGGTGAAGATCTCGCCCGACCCGAGCGTCAAGTGACTGCATATGTGCTATCATTCATGACGTGACCGTGGTGGTTGATACCAATGTGTTCGTAGCCGCACTTCTCGGTCCAGCTGGCGCAAGTCGTGGCGTCCTGCGGGCCTGCCTCGACGGGCGCCTCATCCCTCTGATGGGAGCGGCTCTCTTCGCTGAATACGAGTCTCTGCTCAGTCGCGAAGCCCTCTTCCGAAGGTGTCTCCTCGACAGTACCCAGCGCGAGGCCGTCCTCAACGCTTTCCTGAGTGTCTGCCGCTGGACGGTCATCTACTTCAGCTGGCGTCCCAATCTCCGCGACGAGGCCGACAACCACCTGATCGAGCTCGCAGTAGCCGGAGGAGCGAGCGCCGTGGTGACGAAGAATGTGCGAGACTTCCGGTCGGCCGAGCTACATTTTCCAGGTCTACGTATCCTGCAGCCTGAAGAGCTGCTGAAGGAGATGACGTCATGGGTACCCTGACGATTCGGTTGCCCGACGAGAAGCACGAGAAGCTGCGTCAGCTTGCAACACGACGCAGGATCAGTATCAATAAGCTGATCGAGGAGCTCTCGACCATCGCTCTCACCGACTTCGACGCCGAGACCCGTTTTCGTGCCCGCGCGGCACTCGGATCGCCCGGAGAAGGACTTCGACTCTTGGACCGTCTCGACCGGGAGGCTACGGTCGGCAATTCGGCTCGCCCGGGCAGGAAGAGGCACTAAGTACAAACGTCTCAGGCGGTCGCGAGACGCCGCCTTTCAACCGCTCGCGGATGAACGCTCCTGCCTGCCTCCGCCTCGACTCCGAGTCTTGCCGGCGGTATCTCTTCCCGGTAATACTGAATCATGGCCAGCAAGAAAACAGCGGTCACCCTGGGTGAGGCGACGTACGCACGACTTGATGCCCTGGCACGCGAGATGAGCGTCCCGCGGAGCAGGGTCCTCGCCTTGGCAGTGGAGCAGCTGCTGGAGCGCCACGATGCGCTCAGCCTCACAGCGGCGATCGATCGGGCCTACCGGGACCTGCCGAGCGCGGCCGAGAAGCAGTGGCTCGGGTCTGCGCGCCGCAAGCACCGCCACCTGGTCGAAAACGAGTGGTGATCAGGCGCTCAGATAGGAGCGGCTCTGAGATGGCGCCAGAACCTCGCCGACTGCCCCTCCGAAGCCATTCTCATTTCAAGCGGGACCTGGCTTCGGCGACTTCGGTGCGGGGGGAGTCGCCGCTGCCACAGAGCTCGAGGAGCTTCGCGTAGTAGGTCTTGGCCTTGGCCGCGTCGCCGGATCGGTCCGCCGTCTGGGCGGCGCCCCAGACGGTGCGGAAGCGGGCGGGGGAGGTCTTCAGAGACGCTTCGTACTCGGCGAGCGCGGCGCCGGGGCGGCCCAGCTCGGCGAGGAGGTCGGCCAGCTGTTCGCGCGCCGGGAGCACCGAGCCCGGGGTCACCGGGTGCTTGTCGGTGGTGTCCTCGAGATCGGCCGCGGAGCGCAGCAGCGTCACCGCGTCGTCGTCGTGCCGGCCCGCATGCGCGAGCCAGCCGGCCGCCGCGCGGCGCTGGATCTCGACCTGCGTTGCCCAATCGAAGCCCTTCTGCCCCTGGAGACCGCGCTGGATTGCCGCCAGCTTGGCGACCGCCGCGCGCGCCGTCTCGAGATCGCCCGAGCGTGCGGCGCCGACCGCGCGCGCGAAGTGCACGATGGCCTCGGCGTACGGATACTTGTCCCACGGGAAGCTCGGCGGCCCGGGAGCAAGCGCGGCCGCATCTTTCCAGGCACGGCGCTCGAGCGCGTAGCGGGCGGGGACGGCGGCGAGCGCGTAGCCGGCCGCGAACTGCGGCACGTCGAGGCTCGTGACGGAAGTGACCCGGTCGACGATCTCGCGGGCCGCCGCATCGCGCCCGGTCTGCAGGTAGGCGTACTCCAGGTAGTCCATCGCATGCAGGTCGTCGAACGCCGTCGCTCCGGGGTGGGTCTTCGCCATCCATCGACGCGCCGCCTCCGCCGATGCGAGATTCGAGTCGATCGACTCCTGCCACAGCCCGAGGCGGGTGAAGATGTGCGACGGCATGTGGAGGGCGTGCGGCGAGGAGGGCGCGATCTTGGCATAGGCCCGCGCCGCCGGGAGCGCCAGCTCCGCGAGTCCCGGGTAGTCGAAAGCGTGGATCATGTAATGTGCGATCCCCGGATGCTCGGGCTCGAGCGGCAGGAGGCGGTTGAGGATCTCCGCCGCCTGCCGCTGCCGCGCGTAGGTCTTGTCGGGTGGCGAGTTGTAGGCGACGCCGAGGAGGGCCAGGGCGTGAAAGATCGCCGCCTCGTGGTCCTGCGGGTTGCGCTCCGCCACCTTCGCCATCGCCTGCTCGAAGGCGAGAGCGCGGGCTGGGTAGGCGACGCCATCGCCCTGGTAGAAGGCCTGGATCGCCGCGACGTAGTCGCGCTCGCGCTCGCTCCCGGCGGTGAGCGCCGCCGCCCTCTGCGCCGCCTCGCGGCCCGCCGCGAAGTCGGTCTCCGTCACCGGTCCCCAGATGATGTGGAGGTTGCTCATCGCGATGCCCCACTGGGCCATGGCGCACCCGGGATCCAGCGCCGCCACCGCGGCAAAGGCGGCCGACGCCTGGCCGTAGCCGAAGGAATGGAGCAGCGCCACGCCGCGTTCGAAGGCGGGCCCGACCGCGCTCGCGCACGAGGTGGCGAAGTGCACGCTGCCAAGCTTCTCCGGCGGCGTGTGGACGTGATCGGGTTGGGCTGCCGCCGCCGCCGGGAACAAGACCAGCATCGCGACAGGCAGCAGAGGATGACGGATCGGATTCATGGCAGGCCTCCTGTCATTCCGACTCCTCATTCTACGGCGCACGGCGCGAGCCTACCCGTCCCACCGGCGGGTCGTGGGGGTATTCGAGGATAGCTGGCGCGGAAGCTGGCTCGGGCGGGGCTGCCGCCGCCTGGATCTCAGGCCACCAGCTCGTAGTCGGCGCCAAGGAGTTCGTAGGTTGCCGCCGCGCGACGGTCGCGCGACAGCAGCGTGGCTCCGGCCCGGCTCGCCGTGGCGGCGATCAAGGCATCGTAGATCGCACCACCGGCCAGCCCTGCCGCCGCCGCTTGCTCGACCAATCGCAGGTGACTCTTCGCGGGCAGGGTGAGGAAGGGGTGACGAAAGCGCTGGCGAAGGAACTCGGCGACCAATCCGCCGGGGGCACGATGGGGGGCGGGAAGCCGCGTGATGACGGAGAAGGTCTCGATGACCACGTGCGCCGGCAGGCGTGGATCGCGACGCAGGCACTCCAACGCCGCGCGGTGCCCTTCGTGCCATGAGGCAAAGGCCGCCACGACGACGCTGGTGTCGATGGCGATCAACGGCGGGCCCGCTCCAAGGTCTCGCGGACGATCTCGTCGGTGAGCGGCGGCAGCTCCTCGGCGGGGACGGCAACCGGGCCGCCACCGCTCTGGCGCAGCGACATCGAAGCTCCTGCCGGCTCGAGCTCGATGCGGCCCTCACGTTCCCGGATCTCGATCTCCTGGCCACCGACAAGAGCCAGGCGGCTGCGGAGCTCCTTCGGGATGACGACTCGCCCGGCGGAATCGATGGTAGTTCGCATGGCAAAAGCATACCATCTGGCGCGCCGCACCCGCTCGGCAGTTGGTAGTGGGTCAGTTTCCC
>DATNKH010000318.1:0-2586 GCA_035603475.1 Thermoanaerobaculia bacterium | reverse complement strand
GGTCGCGCAGTAGGCGGCGGTTGACGAAGACGAACTGGCGGCGGCCGCGCGCCGTCTCGGGCGATCCCACCAGGCCGCCGATGCGCTCCCGCTCCGCCGGCACCAGGCCACCGAGGCGCCCCTGCCCTGCCATGCCGGCCTCCGCGGCCCCGTCCGGTACCGGAATTGCCCCGTCGGCTCCGCTCTCTCCGATCCCGCCCATGGCCCCGATGGCGCCGATCTCGCTCCTGGCCCCGATCCCGCCAATCACCGCGCCCTTGTCGATGGTCCCGCTGCCTCCGACCGCTCCCCTCTCTCCGAGCGGTTGGATCTCTCCGACCGTCCCGATGTCCACGAGGCGCGAGGCCAGATCGTCGCCGAACAGCTGCGCGATGCGCTGCCGCGGCCCCTCCGGGCCCGCCGCCGGCAGCAGGTCGAGCAGCGGGCGGCCCTCGTGGAGCACGCGCCAGCGCACGTCGGGGCGCGCCAGGGCGTAGCCCTGCGCCACCTCGAGGGCGCGGCGCAGCTCGGTCTCCGGGCTCTTCAAGAACTTGCGCCGCGCCGGCACGTTGAAGAACAGCGAACGCACGTCCAGGGTGGTGCCGCGCGGCCGCGCCAGCGGCTCTGCCACCCGCACCCGCCCGCCTTCGATCAGCACGCGGTGCCCGTCGCCGGGCCGCTCGGCGGTGACCAGCTCGACCCGCGCCACCGAGGCGATGGCGGCTAGGGCCTCGCCGCGGAAGCCCAACGTGCCTATTCGCTCGAGGTCGGCAAAGCTGGCGATCTTGCTGGTGGCGTGCCGGTCGAAGGCCAGCAGGGCGTCGTCCGCGCCCATGCCGCAGCCGTCGTCGGCGACGGCGACGCGCCCCTTGCCGCCAGCCTCGAGCAGCACCTCGACCTCGCGCGCGCCGGCGTCCAGCGCGTTCTCGATCAGCTCCTTGACCACCGAGGCCGGACGCTCCACCACCTCGCCGGCGGCGATCTGGCTGACCAGCGGATCGGCAAGCAGGTGGATCCGCGAGGGCATGGCGCATTGTAACTGCCGACGCCGATCGACGAGTCACCGCGGCGTCACCGTCCGGCGGCGCTGCCGCCACGCGGACTTCCTAGGGTTGCGGGGAAGGACGGCTCCGGGCACTGGCGCCCGGGTCGAGACTCTCTTCCTCCGGGATCCCCGGGAAAGGCAGGTAGGGATGACGATGAGAAAGACGGCCGCGATGGTCGCCCTGGCGGCCGCGACCTGCGCGACCAGTTCCTTCGCAGCCGAAGGCGCCGCCCCGAGAAGCGTTCCCCATCTGGATCACGTGTTTCTCGTCATGATGGAGAACCACGGTTACTCGCAGATCATCGACAATCCGAACGCCGTCTTCATCAACAACCTGGCGAAGGCCGGCAACCTCGCGACGAACTACTTCGCGGTCGGCCACCCCAGCTCGACGAACTACCTGGAGGTGGTGGGCGGGTCGAACTTCGGAGTGCGGACGGACAATGCGCCTGACTGGCACAACGCGAGCTGTGCTCCGAACCTCGCGACCGGGGCCGTCTCGACCGACAACCCGTCGAGCCCGAAGATCTGCCCGATCGCGGGCACCGGCACCGATGCCGAGACGCCTGCCATCGACACGACCAACGAGACCTCGGGAGGTCCCGGCGAGAACGACCTCGACGGGGCGATCTCCATTCCCGCCGCCTCGAACATCGTCGGCAAGTCGATCGGCGACCAGCTGGCCGCCGCCCACCTCAGCTGGAAGAGCTACCAGGAGAGCCTGCCGCTCTCCGGCGCCGACAACGTCACCTACAGCGACGGCTTCTTCACCGACACGACCTTCTTCCCCGGCTTCTCGCTGGCGTCGAGCGATCTGGTGCTCCTGTATGCGGCCAAGCACAACCCCTTCGTCTATTTCAAGAGCGTGCAAGAGGGCTCTCGCAACAACAGCCTCGCGAACATCGTCCCCTTCGACGGCCCGCAGGGCCTGTTCGCGGACCTGCGTAGCGGGCGGGTGCCGAACTTCTCGTTCATCGTGCCGAACCAGTGCAATGACCAGCATGGTCGCGGCAACGCCGGCAACACCTGCGCCTTCGATTCGCAGACCAATGGCTCGCAGAGCGGGCTCAACCCGGCCCTCATCTACCGCGGCGACGTCACCGTGCAACGGATCGTCGAGGCGGTCTGGGCCTCTCCGGCGTGGAGGACGGGCGACAACGCGATCGTCGTGCTGTGGGACGAGAACGACTACAGCATCGCGCCGAGCATCAACAAGGTGGCGGTGATCGTCTACACCAACTACGGCTCCCACGGCCTCGAGAGCTCGACCTTCTACACTCACTTCTCCTTGCTGAAGACGCTGGAAGGAGGCTTCGGGCTGCCCTGCCTGAATCACGCCTGCGACAGCAACGTCGAGGCGATGTCCGACCTCTTCTCCCGGTGAGAGCGCAGATCAGAGCGGCAGCAGCCGGTACGCCGGATGCCGCAGGTCGGCGCCGCGGCGCGCGACGATCAGCGTGTTGCCCCAGGCGCGGCGCCAGAGCGGCACCGTCCGCAGGAGGCGCCGCACCAGGGCGCGCGGACCCGTGGGATCGGGGCGGTGCGGCAGGGTGCGATGCTCC
>DATNKH010000317.1:0-3065 GCA_035603475.1 Thermoanaerobaculia bacterium | reverse complement strand
GAAGGTATGGAATCAACGGCTCCATTGCCAGTCGAGCGGCAGCCGCGACCGCGATCACGCCCAGGCTCCCGAGGATTGACTGCCGGTCCTTCCATAGGCCGTCAACGTAGCGCCAGAGCAGCGCCACTTCCCGCCGAACCCATTTTGGTGTGAGCGCCAAGGCACACCCCCCGCTAGTGTCCCGCCGGCTGGCGGTAGATGCGCGGCTGGCCTGGCCGAGCCTGGCCGCGCCTGGGGGGATTCTACAGCGCTTGCGGAGACGGTGCGGGTGGTAGGCTCCGGGCATGGAACCGATCGGCCCCACCTACCGGCCGCCGCGCCTGCCTGGTACGGGATGGGTGCTGGTCGCGGCCGGCGGGTTCCGCCTTGAGCTGGGACGGCGCTACCAGCTGGCGGTGCGGGGCGCCGGTCTGGTGGACGAGGCGGAGTACATCTCGGCCGTCTGCGACGGGCCGCGATCCTTCCAGGGGATCGAGTGGGGCGCGGTGCTCGCCTTCCGGCCCCGCTGACCGGCCACCAGGACAAGCCTTGACGCTCAAGGCGTGCCCCCACCAGCAACACGCTGATAGAGCATTACCCCACCCCGTACCGCGCTATCCTCCGGGCGCGCTTGCGATATGATTGAAGGAGTGTCGTTTCGCGGCAGGCGAGCGTTCAGAGAGCAGGGGCGCCGGCGCTCCGGGCTTGCGGTTCGACAGGCGGCCGCTCTGCTGCCGAGGCGCGACCGCGGCCCCGGCGGAGCGGCCTGCCGGGGATGCCGATGAAGTCGCAACGGCCCACGAAGCCCAGGCAGATGATCCAGGTCGGGAACCACCAGATCACCCTCCCCGAAGGGGTCACGGTGACAGACTGGGCGCTCGAGCGGGTCCATTGGCAGAACCCGCGTATCCGCGCCTTCCTGGGCTGCATCCGGCTGCTCGAGGGCGTCTTCGAGAGCAACTACTCCCTCCTGCACTGCTCGCCCGAGCGCTTGCTCGACATCTGGGGCAAGGTGCGGCAGGTCTCCGACCTGATCACCAATCGCATCGTGCCGCTGCTGCACGGCCGCTCGCGCATCCCCGCCCTGGAAGAGGCGCGCCAGAGCGCCGAGATCTCCCTGGACCTGCTCCACGGCCAGGTCCTCGCGCCGCTGTCGAGGTTCCCGGCCGCCGTCGCGGCAGAGCATCTCGGCGAGGTGCGCAAGCTGCTCTGCGTCTCGATCGGCCAGCTGCACGCGTTCCTCCAGGACACTTTCGGCGAGCTCATGGCGAGCGATCCGCGCAGCCTCCACGACTCCGATTACTTCCTGTCGCGGCGCTTCCCGCAAGACATCGAGGAGGCGGAGTGGCTGCACGCGACCGTTGCCCGCCTGAGCGAGTACGTCGACCGGCTCGACCAGGTCCGCTCCACCCACCTGACGGCGATGACCGAGCGCATGCGCGCCGACGAGAAGATCGCCACCCGCCAATCCTGGGAGAACACCGCGGCGCTGCTCGAGGTGCTGATCAGCGGGCTGACGCCGAAGCTGAAGGAGGTGCTGGCCCTGCGCGGCGTCCGCTTCCACGAGATGGAGATCCTCGACCGCTACGCCGCCGAGATCCCCGTCTACTGCCGCCTGCTGCTCGAGCTCCAGGACACCGGCTGCTCCGCAGTCGCGGCCATGCAGGCAGCGCTCTCGGACTCGCCGGCCAACGGCGGCCAGAACCTCCGCGACCTGGCCGCCTGCAACGCCGCCGTCAGCCACCGCCTCGTCGGCCTGCTGGTCAAGGTCGACAAGAGCCTGCAGGACCTCGTCGCCTTCCTGCCGCTCTGGCTGCAAGCCATCGAGAAACGCCGCGCCCTGCTGCTCCGCCGCGCCGCCGAAGAACCCTCGGGCGCGTCGCTTCTCGCGTAGGCTTCGTCCTCGCGATGGAAATCGTCCGCGCCGCACCCGGGCTTGCCGAGAGCCTGACCCGGATCGCGCTTGCCGCGAAGCGCTACTGGCGGTATCCGGAGCGCTGGATCGAGATCTGGACGCCGATCCTGACCTTCACGCCCGAGTACGTGGCGGGGAACCCCACCTATGTCGCCGTCGAAGACGGCAGCCCGGTCGGCTTCTACGCGCTGGTCCTCTCGCAGGACGGCGCCCGCGCCCAGCTGGATCACCTCTGGCTCACTCCCGAGTGGATCGGCCGCGGTCTGGGCCGCTCGCTCTTCCAGCACGCCGCCGCCACCGCCAGGACGCTGGGGGCCACCGTGATCGACATCGAGGCCGAGCCCTACGCCGAGCCCTTCTATCGCCACATGGGAGCCCGCCGCACCGGCGAACGCACCGGCCGGATCGAGGATCAGCCGCGGGTCCTGCCGCTCATGGAGCTGGACCTCGGCACTTGGCCGGGATCGTCGCCGAGCCCCGCCTGAAGACGGCAACGACCGCAATCTGGGACACGACCGCGAGATGAGCTGCCCGTGACGCGCCCGTGGCAGACCCTGGCGAGCGCCGAGACGTCCGAGGGGCTGCTCGAGCTGCGCCGGCGCGGCGAGTCCGAGCTGGTGATCACGGTCGGCGGCCGGGTGTTGATGAACGGCGCCGCCCACCGCTCCGAGGCGGCGCTGGCCGAGCTGGCCTGCCGTCCCATCGCCGGCCTGCCGCGGCCGCGGGTGCTGATCGGCGGCCTCGGCATGGGCTACACCCTGCGCGCCGCGCTCGGCGTCCTGCCGCGCCGGGCGAGCGTCACGGTCGCCGAGATCGACCCGGTGATCGTGGAGTGGTGCCGCGGCCCGCTCGCCGAGCCGGCCGGCAGGGCCGTGGACGATCCGCGCGTCGCGATCGAGATCGGCGACGTCGCCGCCGCGATCGCCCGCGCGGCGGCCGTGGGCGGCGGCGGCTTCGACGCCATCCTGCTCGATCTCTACGAGGGTCCGCGCACGGCGGCGCACGGCCGCGACGACCCGCTCTATGGCCGTGCCGCGCTGGCGAGCGTCCGCGCCGCCCTCAACCCGGGCGGCGTGTTCGCGGTCTGGTCCGAGGAGCCCGACACGGCGTTCGAGAGCCGCCTCGGCGCCGCCGGCTTCACCTGGGAACGGCGTCGACCCGGGCGCGGCGG
>DATNKH010000316.1:0-2147 GCA_035603475.1 Thermoanaerobaculia bacterium | reverse complement strand
GCCGGCGGCGGCCTGCCAGGCGGCGTAGCGCGGCGGCAGCTCGACGAAGGTGCGCACCTCGATCGCCGCGGGCGGCGTCGCCGCGGTGGCCAGCAGGCCGTCGCGCCGGTCCACCGCGCGCTGCTGATGCGCCTCGCAGTCGTCGGTCGGCTCCTCGCCCGGCCGGAACCACTCCAGGAAGACACGGTCGCAGGCGGCGGTGGCGCGGTGGCCGGACAGCGCGCACACGCGCACCGGCTGGTAGCCGCGCGGCGGCGGGAAGGAGAGGTCCTCGAGGCCGTCGCCCTGTTCGCCGTGCAGCCACAGCAGCACGCGCCGCACCAGGTCGGCGGCCGACAGGTAGCCGGAGAGCTGATTCATGGCGCGGAAGCCGGGATGGCCCACCCAGGCCGCCGCCAGGTAGCGGGTCGAGTAAGCGACCGCCCAGGCGTCGTGGTAGTTGGTCGAGGTGCCGGTCTTCACCGCCACCGGGAAGCGATACTCGGTCGCGCCCATGCGCGGGAAGCTGGGCAGACGCGCCTGGGGGTCGGAGAGGAAGAGAGTGACCTGGCGCGCCGTGTCCTCGGCGAAGATGCGGCGCGGCGCCGGCTCGGGCTGGTCGCGGAGCCAGCGCAGCCGCGCCGGCAGCCGGCCGTCGCCGGCCAGCGTCAGGTAGGCGCGCGCCAGCTCCTCGAGCGTCACCGGCAGGCCGCCGATCGCCATGCCGAGGCCATAGTGCCGCGCCGGCACCGCGCCGTCGGTCAGCCCCAGCTCGCGGAACAGGCCGAAGCCCTGGTCGAGGCCGACGCGGCCCAGTAGCAGGACGGCCGGAACGTTGCGCGAGTTGGCCAGCGCCACGCGCGGCAGCAGCGGTCCCATGAAGGTGTCGTCGGCGTTGGCGACGCCGCCGGGACCGCGCTCGAGGTCGTCCATCAGGGTGGCCGGACCGATGACGCCGCGCTCGAGCGCCAGGCCGTAGAGGAAGGGCTTGAGCGTGCTGCCCGCCGAGCGCCGCACCCGCGCATAGTCGATGGCGCCATGGTCCTCGGCGTCGAAATAGGCCGCCGACCCCACCCAGGCGAGCACCTCGTGGCGGCGGAGGTCGAGGACGATCAGGGAGGCGTTGCCGGCGCCGCGGTCGCGCCACTCGCGGAGCGCGCGCCAGGTCATCGCGGAGGCCTCGCGCTGCAGGTCGAGGTCCAGGGTGGTGCGCAGGACGGGGCCGCCGGCAGTGGCCCGCCTCCCGATCTCGGCAGCCGGCGTCCCGACCTCGCCGGCCGGCACCCCGCCTGAGGCGAGCAGCGTGCGCAGGTGGAGCAGCGCGTGCAGCGCCTCGGCAGGGCGGTGCTCGCGGTAGGGGATGCGCAGCGCCGCGAGCTGTCCCCTGGCCAGCGCGTACTCGGGGGGCGACAGCACCCGGCGCGCGGCCAGCTCGGCGAGCACGCGCTCGCCGCGGCGGACGGCGCGGTCGCGGCCTGCCGGCGAGAACGGGTTCATCCGCGCCGGCGCCTGCGGCAGCGCCGAGAGGAAGGCGATCTCGGCCCAGGAGAGGTCCTCGACCGGCTTGTCGAAGTAGCTGCGCGCGGCGTAGGCGATGCCGTGGATGCGGTTGCCGTAGGGGACGATGCGCAGGTAGTGGCGCAGCACCTCGCGCGAGCCGTAGCGCTCGGTGAGGAAGACGGCGGTGACCGCCTCGGTCACCTTGCGCAGGTAGCCGCGCGCGCCCGGGCTCTGCATGCGCGCCACCTGCATGGCGAGCGTCGACGCCCCCGAGACCCGGCCGCGCGTCCGCAGGTTCTGCAGCAGCGCCCGCGCCACGGCCAGCGGATCGACGCCGGGGTGGGAGCCGAAGCGGCGGTCCTCGAGCGCCAGGGTCGCCGCGACCACCCGCGGCGGCAGCGTCGGGACGGGCCAGTACCCGAGCTCTTCCTCCCCGGCGTTGGCGGCGCCGGCACGGCCGAGATGGGCGGTCTTTGACCTCGGCGGCGGCGGCCCCCCGGGCAGCTCGCCCAGGAAGCGGCCCTGGCGGTCGAGCAGCAGCAGGCTCGGCGGCGGCGCGGCGAGGTGGGCCCGCACGGTGGCGAGGCAGACGACATAGAGGATCAGGAGCGGGCAGGCGATGCCGGCGGCGGCGAGCCCCCGGAGCAGCGCCCGCAGGAGCCAGCCGG
>DATNKH010000315.1:0-2663 GCA_035603475.1 Thermoanaerobaculia bacterium | reverse complement strand
CAATGCCTTTGCCCTGGCGCCGGGGGTGGTGCTGCTCTACCAGCGCAACCGCAAGACCATCGCGGAGCTGGCGCGCCGCGGCTTCCGCGTGCTGGCCGGCGAGGACGTGGCCGCCGGGCGCGAGGACCTGATGAGCGGGGGGCCGGCGGTGGTGACCCTGTGGAGCAACGAGCTGTCGCGGGCGCGGGGCGGCCCGCGGTGCATGACCATGCCGCTCGAGCGCGAGCGGGTGTGAGCGCCGCCAGGTGGGCCGGATGGCCGGCGGGCCGGCGGATAAAGATGCGAATCTCTGCGACGGGACACCGGGAGGGACGATGCCGATGGCGCGTCACCTGATCTCGATTCACGACCTCACGGCTGCCGAGGTCGCCGGGCTGTTCCGGCTGGCTGCCGAGGTGAAGGCACAGCCGCGCCGGTACGCCGCGGCGCTGGCCGGCAAGTGCCTGGGGATGATCTTCGAGAAGTCGTCGACCCGCACGCGAGTGAGCTTCGAGGCGGGGATGGCGCAGCTGGGGGGGCACGCCCTGTTCCTCTCCAGCCGCGACATCCAGCTCGGGCGTGGCGAGCCCATCAGCGACACCGCCAAGGTGCTGTCACGCTACATCGACGGCATCATGGCGCGCACTTTCGCGCACCAGACGGTCGTGGACCTGGCGCGCTTCGGCTCGGTGCCGGTGATCAACGGTCTGACCGACGACCTCCATCCCTGCCAGGCGTTGGCCGACTACTTCACGCTCGGCGAGGTGTTCGGCGAGCTGCGCGGGCGGAAGATCGCCTACGTCGGCGACGGCAACAACATGGCGCACTCGCTGCTGTTCGGCGCCGCCAAGGTCGGCATGGACGTCGCCGTCGCCTCGCCCGCCGCCTACACGGTCAAGCCCCATTACGTCGAGCTGGCGCGGCAGGACGCGGCGGCCGCCGGGACGTCGATCGTGCTGACCACGGACCCGCGCGAGGCGGTCGCCGGCGCTGCCGCCGTCTACACCGACGTCTGGGCCTCGATGGGCCAGGAGGCGGAAGCGCAGCAGCGCCTGCAGGCGTTCCACGGTTTCCAGGTGGACGCCGCGCTGATGGCGGCGGCGCGGCCGGACGCGGTCTTCCTGCACTGCCTCCCCGCCCACCGCGGCGAGGAGGTGGCCGCCGAGGTCGCCGACGGCCCGCAGAGCCGCATCTTCGACGAGGCCGAGAACCGGCTCCACGTCCAGAAGGCGATCCTGCTCTGGCTGATGGGCGGGGTGGAGTTGTGAGGTGCGCCGGGCCTTACCTTGCGAAGGTCGGCGGGTGCCCTGTCCGAAAGGCGATGGCCGCAGGATTGCCGAGGTTTTCGCGTCTATGTAGATAGGAGTAAACTGGCTTGACGCCCCAGGGCAGGGGAGGTCACGATGCGCACTGTTGGTGGACGGGTTGGCCGTGGCAGCCCGGCCGGTAGGTCCGGCGAAACCAGCACTGCGCCGACGAGGAAGAGGAAGAAGAGGAAGTACCGGGTGTTCATCAGCCATTCGTCGGCCGATACGTGGATGGCGCAGGTCATCGGAGAGAAAATTGGGAACCTTGGAGCCGCAGTCTGGCTCGATGCCAAGGACCTTTCCGGTGGCGACTTCGTCTTGCAGGAGGTGCTCAGGGCTGTGCACGACTGTGACGAGGCGGTCGTGTTGGTGACGCCTTTCAGCGTCAGTTCACAGTGGGTTACCGTGGAAATCGGCGCGTTCTTGGGCCAAGGTAAGAGAGTTACGCCCTTGCTGAACCATGTAGACCACCAGGCCATCTCTCCGATTCAAGGTGTTAAAGCAATTGAGCTGAATGACTTGCAACGCTTTATGACGGAACTGAAAAAGCGCCTGGGCCGGACTCGGGCCGGCGAGGAGTAGTGCGATGGCTCTTAGAATCTTCATCAGCTATGCGCGGCTTGACCGGGATCTGGCCGAGGATCTGAGATCTCGCTTGGAGCACGTTTCCGATGACATCACTCTCGTGAGTCCGGAGAGTGAGCCAGGACGCGACTGGTCGGCGGCACTGCTCTCGGAACTGAAGAAGGCGGACGAGATTCTGGTGCTACTGACTCCGAATTCTCTCCAAAGCTCGAACGTCCTGCTGGCAGTAGGGGCTGGAATTGGCTTGCAAAAGAAGATCATTCCCATTGTCGTCGGACTCGATGGAGCCGCCTTACCAGGCTGGGTTCGCGAGACACAGTTCGTCAGGTACTCAGACTTGAACACCTATCTGCTCGACCTGGTCCGGAAGGCCGGTGGGGACGCGCCTGCGGTCCACGGCGCTGCGGCCAAGGCTGGCGTCACCACCTAACGGGCGGCCGCGGCGAGGCTTTCGAGAAGCTGGCGCCAGGCCTTGCCGCGGTGGCTGAGGGCGTCTTTCTCGGGGCCGGCGAGCTCGCCGAAGGTGCGGTCGTGGCCTGCGGGCTGGAAGACGGGGTCCCAGCCGAAGCCCTGGTCGCCGCGGGCGGGGAGGACCAGGGTGCCGGCGCTGCTGCCTTCGGCGATCAGGGTGCGGTCGGCGTCGCGGTAGTAGAGCGCGGCGCGGGCGACGGCGCGGGCGTCGCCGAGCGCCAGGGCGGCGCGGGCGATGGTGGCGGCGCCGGCGGCCTCGAGCATCCACTTCACCAGCGGTCCGGGGAAGCCGCCGAGCGCGGCGAGGTCGAGGCCCGCTTC
>DATNKH010000314.1:0-4830 GCA_035603475.1 Thermoanaerobaculia bacterium | reverse complement strand
GGCGGCCGAAGCGTCCACCAGGTCGCCAGGGTTGTGGCCGCGCGCCGCCACCACGCCGGCGAAGGGCGCGCGCACGACCTGCCTGCCGGCCAGCTGGCCGGCGGCGGTGCGGGCGGTCTTGGCCGCCGCGACCGCCGCCTCCGCGTCGGTCAGCTCGCGCTCGGCGTCCTCGAGCTCCTTGCGCGCCGCGATGCCGCGCTGGAAGAGCAGCTGGATGCGCTGCTCGTTGGCGAGGGCGGTGGTCACCCGGGCCTCGGCGCTGGCCAGCGCCGAGCGGCGCTCGCTGGCGTCGGCGTCGAGCGACGGGATGTCGAAACGCACCAGCAGGTCGCCCTTGCGCACCCGGTCGCCGACCCCCTTCGGCATCTCGGCGATGCGCGCGCTCTGCGGGGCGCTGACCAGCAGCTCGGCGCCGGTCGCCGGCTTCACCATGCCGGTCGCCACCACGACCGGGCGGATGGTGCCGCGGGTGGCCGGGCGGGTGACGACCGGGACCTTGTCTTCGGTATCGGTCTCTTGGCTGGCCGGCTTCGAGCAGGCGCTCATGCCGGCGATCGCCCCTGCCGCCGCTACCGCCGCGGCCGCGGTGAGCGCCAGCCGCAGGAGAGTCATCCTGCCCGAGCGGCGCTGCGCGGGCCACTGCGGCCGCCAGCATCGGTGCGAAGCGTCGGCGGCGAGGCGGGTCCCGCGGGCGGCGGTCCGTGTCATGGCAAGGGTGCTCCCACGGCCTGCTCCAGCTCGGCCAGAGCGATCTGGTAGTCGATCCCCGCCTGGACCGCGCGCAGGCGCACGTCGCGGGTCGATTGCAGCGCCTGCAACAGTACGACCAGGCCGGTCTCGCCGGACCGGTACGACTCCTCGGCCATTGCCTCGACTTCCAAGGCGTGGGGCAGGATGTCGTCGCGGAAGCGTAGCGCCTGGCGTTGCGCCTGGGCCGCCTGGGAGGCGGAGGCGGTCACCGCGCCGGCGATCTGCGCGGCGCTGGCGTCGCGCTGGGCCTGGAGCTGCTTCAGGGTGGCCTCCTCGGCCTCGACCTCGGAGCGGTGCTGGGTGAAGATCGGCAGGGTCACGGTGAGCCCGGCGCGCCAGCCCCACTCGAAGTCGGGCTCCGCGCCGTGGGTGATGGCGCCTTGCACCACCGGGTTCGGCACCTGCTGCGCCCGCGCCAGCGCCACGCGCGCCGCCTGGGCGGCGATGCGGCGGTCGGCCAGCGCCAGCTCGGTGCTGTGGGCCAGGGCGCCGGCGATCGCGGCGTCGACCCCCGGCACGGTGCCGGCGGCCAACTCGCCCTCGGCGGTCACCGCGGCCAGGGGCGGGCGGTCGATCAGGGTGTTCAGCTGGCTGCGGGTCGCCGCCAGCATGCCGCGGGCGCTCTCGGCGTCGTTGCTCGCCTGGGCCACCAGCAGCTCGGCCTGCAGCGCCTCGAGCCGCGGCGCGGCGCCGGCCTCGAAGCGCGCACGGGCGGCGTCCGCGGCGCGCTGGGCGATGTCGAGGCTGGCCTGCTCCTCGACGACGCGCCGCTGCGCCGCGAGCAGGGCGTAGAACGCGCGCCGCACCTGGTTGCGGGTCGCGGCGGTGGTGCGGGCGATCTCCGCCTCGCCGCTCGCGGCGTCCGCCTCGGCGGCGGCGATGCGCCGCTGGCGCTTGCCCGCGGTCTCGATCGGCAGCGACAAGGTGGCGGCCTCGTGCGGCGTCTCCCGCAGCTTCTCGACCAGCAGGTCGGGGTTCGGCCGCTCGCCCGCCACCGCCACATTGGCCTGGGCGATCGGGCGCGCCAGCCGCGCCGCCGCCAGCGCCCGGTTCGCCGCCATGGCCATCTCGAACGCCCGGGGCAGCGACAGGGTGAAGGAACCGCCGGCCTCGGCCGCCTGGGCCGGCGCGGGTGTCTGCGCGGCCCCGGCTCCAGCCCTGCCGGCCAAGCACATCCCGGCAACCACGCCGAATGCTGCCAGCCGCCGCGGAAGGGCGATCACCATCCCTCGCCAGCCCGCCCGCAGGAGAAGATTCGCAGCCCGCGCACGATCGGCGACGATACCATCTCGAACCCGCGTTCGGGGGGGGGGGCGGCCCGGCCCGATGACTACGAATCACCCCGCGGGCTTGCGCATCGCCGCCGCCAGCACCGAGATCGCCACGTCGAGATGCTCGTCGGCGGAGAGCGTCGGACCGAGCAGCTGCGCCTGTCCGGCGCGGGTGGCGAGCCGCTCGTCGTAGGCAGCCGCCGGGCAGCGCCGGCGCAGCTCCGCGACCACCTGCGCGAAGTTGGCGTGGCGCGAGGGGAGCAGGGCGTTCCCCAGCGAGCGGTAATTCAGCCTGCCCTCCCGCCAGGCCAGCGGCGGCATCCCCCGGGCATAGAGCTGCAGGAACCCCTCCCGCTCCTCGACCGGCGGCTGGCGCGGCGGGCGCACGGACTTGGTGAGCATCAGGCCGCCGGTGAGCGCGGCGCGCATCAGGCTCAGCTTGCGGGTCGGCGGCGGTTCCGCGGGCTCGTGCAGCACGATCCTGATCCCGCGCACCAGCAGCTCGACGTCCTGGTAGCGCACCGCCAGCCGCGCGCCGTTCGACTCGACCGTCAGCTCCTCGGCACGCAGCTCGAAGCCGCGCACCACGAAGCGACGCGCGTCGTTCTCGATCTCTCCCTCGCCGAGCAGCAGCGTGTCGAAGCCGCGGGTCCGCAGCAGCGCCGCGGCGTCGCGCGCCGCCCCGGGGTCGGCGAAACGAGCGATCACCGACGGTCCGCCGCCGGGGGCGCGCACGCGCGAGCTCGCCTCGTACACCGTCCGCTTGAGGACGGCCGCGAGCTCGCGGGCCAGCAGCGCCTCGTTACCCCTGAGATTGTAGATCGCCAGGACCAGCAAGGCCCGGACCGCCCTCGGCAAAGCCCTCGAGCAACTGCTTCAGCGCCTCGGGGCCCACCGGCTTGACCAGGTGAAGATCGAAACCGGCCGCCGCCGCGCGGTGCCGGTCCGACTCCCGGCCGTAGCCGGTGATCGCCACCAGGCGGATGGGCGCGGTCAGCGGATCCCCTCGCAGCTCGCGCGCCACCGCGTAGCCGTCCATCTCTGGCAGTCCGATGTCGCAGAGGACCACGTCAGGAGGCCGGCGGCGCGCCACGTCGAGGCCGTCCGGCCCGGTGTGGGCGATCTCGGCCTGGTGTCCGAAGAGCGCCAGCAGGTCGCCGAGCATCTCGGCGGCGTCAGGGTTGTCCTCGATGACCAGGACCCGCAAGCCGTTGTGATCGCGCATAGCCGTCAGAGCCATGCGCGATTGTATCAGGCTGCGGCCGGCCCACTACCGCCTCATCGCCCGTGGCGGAAGACCATCTCGACGACCTCGTCGCACATCGCCTCGGCGGCGGTCTCGCCCTGGCGTATGGCCCTGCGCGTCGACTGCTTGAGGTGATCGCGCAGCAGCTCGCGTCCGGCGGCCCGCAGGGCTTCCTGGACGGAAGAGACCTGGGTCAGGATGTCGCAGCAGGGCCGGTCTTCCTCGACCATCCTCTGCAGCCCGCGCACCTGGCCCTCGATGCGGCGCAGGCGGTTGAGGCTCCGGATCTTGTCTCCGATCTGGGTCATGATGGCGGGCCGAGGCTCCGCCACGCTGTCATAGGGGACGTCTACGGTAACGGTAGCTTCTTCGGGCATGGGCATCCTCCCCAAAGGAAAAGGTGAGGCTGCTGCCCCGGAGAGCGACAGGAATGCGGCAGGAAGTCTCCGGAATGACTGGGAATTGGCATTTCGTTAATATAGCTAACCTACAATGGGGCGTCGCAAACACGAGGAGGACCCGTCCGGCATGCGAATGGTGGTCTTGGCAGCAGGCAAGGGCTGGCGGCTGCGCAGCGAGACGGCCGGAGGCCCCAAGCAGCTCGTGGACGTCGGCGGCCAGACGGTTCTCGACCGGCTGCTGGCGCTCGGCCGCCTGCTGCGCCTGGCACCGCTGGTGGTGACACGGCAGGCGCCGGCGGCCGCTCTCCGGGCGCCCGGGGTCGATCAGCTGGTCGTCGAGGAGACGCCGGATATGCTTGCCACCCTGAGCCTGGCGCGCAGCCAGGTGGCGGAGGACTTCCTCTGGGTGGGGGGGGATACGCTGCTCACCGATCCCGAGCCGGTCCGCGAGCTGCTGGCCAGCCACCTGGCGGAGCGCCCCTACGGCTCGTTCCTGTACCGGCGCTCGGATCGGCACCGGGCGAAGATGCGCCCGGCGACGCCGGTGCCGCGGGTGACCGTGACCCGCGAGGGGGACTTTCCCTTCAGCCTGCCCAACTTCGGCATCCAGAGCGCCGCCAGCTTCGCCGACCTCGAGGTGGACCCCCGCGGCGAGTTCGTGCAGCGGGCGCTCGATCGCGGCGAGCGCATCGTCTTCCGGGAGTACACGGCGCCGGTCTTCGAGATCGACACCCCCGCGGACCTGGCGGCGGCCCGCCGGTACTACTCGTGACCTTCGACCTGCTCACCGCCGGCGCCGTCAACGGCGCCCTGGCGGCGTCGCCCGGCGGGGTGAGCACCGCGATGGTGGCGCTGCTCGACACGTCACCCGCCGTCCTCGAGCGCATGTACGCGGTGCGGCGCGGCTACGATGCCGTGGCGGTGGGCACCGGCACGGTGCTGATCGACGACCCGACGCTGACCTCCCACGTCGTTGCCGGCGGAGCGGCGCCGGTGCGCGTCACCCTCGACCGGTCGGGCCGCATCCCGCGGCACGCCCGCATCTTCGACGGCTCGGCCCGCACCCTGGTCGGGGTGGTCGCGTCCACGCCCCCCGACTACCTCGACTTCCTCGCGGCGCGCGGCGTCGAGGCGGTCACCGCCGGCGACGACCGCATCGATC
>DATNKH010000313.1:0-3131 GCA_035603475.1 Thermoanaerobaculia bacterium | reverse complement strand
GGTGGCGGTGGTCCCGTAGCGGCTCACCTGGACGCGGCGGTCGGCGATGGCGCGGCGCACGTGGGCCTCGACGGCGGCGATGCTGTCGCCCGGCAGGATGCGGAAGTTGACCACCGCCCGCGCCTCCGGCGGCAGCACGTTGTCCTTGACGCCGGCCTGGATGATGGTGACGGCGGCCGTCGTGCGGAGGGTGGCGTTGGAGGCCGGGGACGCCTCGAGGATGCGCACGGCGAGCGGCCGGAAGAGCCAGAGGTTGCCGAGGAAGGCGCGCGGCCCGAACGGCAGCTCGGGCGCGAGGAAGGCGTACGACTCCGCCGTCGCGCCGGCGATGCGCGCCGGCATCGGCTGGCTCTCGAGGCGCGCGAGGGCGGCGGCCAGGACGCCGATGGCGGTGTGCGGCGGGGGCATCGAGGAGTGGCCGCCGGGCGCGCGCACGGTGAGCTCGAGGCTGAGGTAGCCCTTCTCGGCGGTGCCGATCAACGCCGCCGGCGCCGTCAGGCCGGGGACCAGGCGCTCGCCGATCAGCCCGCCCTCGTCGAGCAGCAGCTCCGGCTTGACGCCGCGCCGGCGCAACAGCGCGGCGAGGATCGCGGCGCCGCGGTGGCCGCCGACCTCTTCGTCGTGGCCAAAGGCCAGGAGCACGCCGCGGCGGGGCCGGTAGCCGCGCGCCAGCAGCAGGTCCACCGCCTCGAGCGCTCCGACCACTCCCATCTTGTCGTCGAGGGCGCCCCGGCCCCAGATCCAGCCGCCGGCGATGCGCCCGGAGAACGGCGGCACGGTCCAGCCGCGGCCGCCGGCGCTCTCGGGCGGCACCACGTCGAGGTGCGACAGCAGCAGGACGGGTGGCAACGCGGGGTCGGTGCCGCGCCAGGTGTAGAGCAGGCTGTAGCCATTCACGATCTCGCGCGACAGTGCCGCGTGGACGCGCGGGAAGGCCTGGTCGAGGTAGGCGTCGAGGCCGGCCATCTGGGCAGGCTCCGCCGGCTGGCCGTCCGGCCGCGACACCGTGCGGAAGCGCAGGGCGGCGGCCAGGTGCTCGGCGGCGGCGGGCGCGTCGACCTGAAGATCGGTCACCGGGCGCGCCGCGACCTGGCGCGAGCGCAGCATCGACGCGCGCACCGTCACGATGACGGCGAGGAACAGCAGGACGGCGGCGAGGCTGGACAGGACCTTCTTCATCCGAGAGCCCTCTTCGGTGGCGCGGTCGGCAGCACGGGGCGGCGAGGCAGCGGCAGGCAATCTAGCATGCCTCGCCGCACGCGGGGCCGGCTCGCGTGCGGACCGCGGAGGACGCTGGCGGGCCTGGGGCGAGGCGCGATAACCTGTCCCAGTCACCTGGTCGGCCCCTGGCCGCGACGAGGACTGGACGATGGACCGCTACCGCAGCCGGACCGCCGGTGCGTTTGCCGCGCTTGCCGCGCTCGCCGCTGTCGGCGTGTTCACTGCCGTCGGGGCCGCGCCCGGGAGCGGCGCTCCGCCCGCCCGCGAGGTCGACGTCGACGTCGGCGCCAAGTATTGGCAGTCTCTCGGCGCGGTCGGCTTTCGGGGCGTCGTCCTCGTCGCGCGAGGCGGCAAGGTCCTGCTGCACGAGGGCTCTGGCGGGGTCTCTCGCCAGGCTGCATTCGACATCGCCTCGATCGCCAAGTCGCTCACCGCGGTCGCCGTTCTCCGCGTCGCCCAGCGCGGCGTGCTGAGCTTGGACGACCCTCTCACGCGCTTCTTCGCAGAGGTGCCGGCGGAGAAGCGCGCCATCACCGTGCATCAGCTCCTGACCCATACGGCAGGCATCGGCAACTCGACGGGCGACACGGCGACCGGCGTCAAGGACCGGGCCGAGGCGGTGCGCATGATCCTGGCGACGCCGCTGGTCGGCCCGCCCGGCCACGGCCACGCGTACTCGAACGACGGGTACACCTTGCTCGCGGCGATCCTCGAGGTGGCGCGGTCCAGGAGCTGGGAGACGGTCATGCGCGAGGAGGTGCTGCTCCCGGCCGGCATGAGCCACACCTTCTTCGCCGGCGACCCATGGCCCAGCGGTCCCGGGGCCATGGCGCGGGCGGCGGTCACCAGCCATCCGTCCGGGCGCGAGGCCGAGTGGGGCGCCAAGGGCGGCGCCGGGATCTTCTCCACCGCCGAAGACCTGATGCGCTTCATGAATGCGGCGGCCGGCGGCGCGCTGCTCGGCCCGGGCGCGACGGCCGAGATCGGGAGGTCCTACGCGCCCGCCGGCGATCCGGTGCAATACTCGCGGGTCTTTCGCCTCGGCAACCTCCCGGGCCGCGGTGTGGAGTGGAGCCACGGCGGCGCCGACACGGATTCCGGCCACTACTCGAAGCTGTTGTACTACCCGGAGAGCAGCGTCGTCGTCGCCGTCTTGGGGCTCGATGCCGAGGACCTGGAGGCGCAAGCGACGGCCGGCCTGGTCAGGGCACTGTTCGGAGAAGGGGCGGTCGAGGTTCCACCGCCGTTGGCTGGCCATCCCGCCATCGGTTTCCAGGCGGCGATGACGCTGACCGGAGGGGGGCTGCACTTCACCATCGCTCCTGGCGCGGGCGCGCCCAGGCTCTTGCCGGAGGATGCGGCCTCGACGCTGTTCCTGCTCGCCCGATCGCCGCGCGAGAGAGAAGATCTCGACGCGTGTGTTCTCCGGACCCGACGGCTGCTCGACGAGGTCGCCAGGGCGGCGGGCGCGAGCGGCGGCGCGTCGGACGACGTCTTCGGCCACCTGGTGACCTTCTGGCGTGGAGCTGGCCGCCAGGATGGGGCCGTGAAGGAGGTCGCGGTCCTCGGAGCGGCTCCGAACTGGGTCGACAGCCTGGGCGGCATTCTTTCCTTCGTCCACGTCGTGCGCGAGAAGGGGACGACCGTGTTCCGTCTGTACTGGAGCGGTGAGCGACTGGTGGCGCGCGGCGGGAGCGTCTTCCCGAATCCGGCCCCGATGAGCTTGATCGACTTCGGCGGCGACCACTTCGGCGCGTGGAACCCGGCGCTCGGCCGCTACGCGGATCTACGCTTCGCGACGTCGAAGGACGGGGCCCGGCGGGCGCTCCTCGGCGTCCCCGGACAGACCGTGACGCTCGACCTCGCCGCCGGCGCCGCGCCCGCGCCCCACCCCTGAGGTCGTCTCTCCC
>DATNKH010000312.1:0-9886 GCA_035603475.1 Thermoanaerobaculia bacterium | reverse complement strand
GGCGGCTCGCCGCCGTGGCCGGCCGCGGCCGATGACACGGCTGCCGCCTGCCGCATGGAGGACATGGCGGCGGCGGCAGTGGCACGGCTCGACGAGGCGGGGGTGGCGACCGCGGTGGTGTGCGGTCTGTCGATGGGCGGCTACGTGGCGCTGGCGCTGTACGAGACCTTCCGCAAGCGCGTGCGCGGCCTGGTGCTGGCCGACACCCGGGCGGCTGCCGACGACGAGGCCGGGCGCGGCCGGCGCCTCGAATCGGCGCGGGCGGTGGAGAGCGGCGGTCCGCCGGCGCTGGCGGCACTGGCAAGCAGCCTGGTCCCCAGGCTGATCGCTCCCCGCACCCGGACGGCGCGGCCCGAGCTCGTCGCCTGGCTGCACGGGGAGATCGCCGCGGCCCCGCCGGCCGGGGTCGCGGCCGCCCAGCGCGGGATGGCGGAGCGCCCCGACCGCACCCACCTGCTGCCGGGCATCGCCGTCCCGACGCTGGTCGTCGTCGGCGAGGAGGACGAGATCACGCCGCCCGCGGAGAGCGTCATCCTGCGCGACCGGATCCCCGGCGCCCGCCTGGTGACGGTTGCCGGCGCCGGCCACCTGTCGAGCCTGGAGCAGCCGGAGGCCTGGAACGCCGCGTTGCGCGAGTTCCTGCGCGGTCTCGCGTAATCAAGACACCACCGGCTTCACGCCGGACGGCCTGGGTGCTTCAGGGTGAGTCAGCTTGGTGCCGAAGACCGGACTCGAACCGGCACGGGTTACCCCACACGCCCCTCAAACGTGCGCGTCTACCAATTCCGCCACTTCGGCGCAGAAACCATTCTAACAGGACCGTCCTGACGACATTCCCGGACCTCTGGACCTGCCTACCGGGGAGCGCCCGGAGCGCCCGGAACGCCCGGAGCGCCCGGAGCGTGGGGCGGCGGCGCTACCGGCGTTGCCGGCGGCGCCTTCGGGGCCGAGGCCGGCGCTCCTGCCGGCGCCTTGCCCGCGGGCGGCGCGACCGGTATGGACTGCCGCGCCGGGGCCGGGGTCGGGCCAGGAGCACGGCGGGTCGGGGCGGACGCCGGCTTGCGCGCGGCGGAGCCGTCGCGCATGACCGAGGAGGAGCCGCTGAACTGCGGGATGCCGATCATCAGCGTCGTCAGCACGAAGACGATGAACGAGATGACCGTGATCTTGTGCAGCAGCGTCGTGGCGCCGCGAGCGCCGAAGGCGGTCTGGGTGCTGCCGCCGCCGAAGACCGAGAGATCCGCGCCCTTGCCCTGTTGCAGCAGGACGACGAGGATCAGGAAGACGCAGACGAGAACGTGCAGCGTGTACAGCAGGTAGATCACGGATCGAAGCCTCCAGAGGGAACAACGCGCGGTACGGCACCCAACGGTTTCTCGCTGACCCACTACCCAGGCTCGAGCCGGGAGGGGGCCTGTCAACCGGAGCACGCTATGATAGCAAGGAACTGCCGCGGGTCAAGACTCGCCCCCCCGACCAGGAAGCCGTCCACGTCCGGCTGCGCGATCAGGCCCGCGGCGTTGGCCGGGGTCACCGAACCGCCGTACAGCAGGGTCACCGCGGCATCCTCGCCGGCCAGCCCGGCCGCGGTCGCGCGCAGGAACTGGTGGGCCTCCTGGGCCGTCTCGGGACTCGCGGTCAGGCCGGTGCCGATGGCCCACACGGGCTCGTAGGCGATCACCAGGCCCGCCCGCTCGGCGACCACCGTCGCCGCAGTTGCCGCCGATGCCGCCAGTGGCGGCGCCGCCGCCACCGCGGGCGACGGCAGCGCCAGCGAGAGTCCCCTGAGCAGCTGCCGCTCGAGCACCGCCAGCGTCTCGCCCGCCTCGCGCTGCTCGCGCGTCTCGCCCACGCAGAGCAGCGGGGCGAGGCCGTGACGGATGGCGGCCGCCACCTTGCGCGCGATCAGCTCGTCGCTCTCGGCGTGATCGCGGCGCCGTTCGCTGTGCCCGCAGAGCACCCAGCGGCAGCCGGCGTCGAGGACCTGGGGCCCCGAGACGTCGCCGGTGTGCGCGCCGCGGTCGGCGGGATGCAGGTCCTGCGCGCCCAGGGTCACCTCGCTGCCGGCCAGCGCCGCCGCCACCGCCGGCAGCAGCGGGAAAGACGGAAACAGGACGACCTCGGGGTAGTGGGGCAGGTTCCCACGGCCTCCCTTTGGGCGAGGGGTCGGGGCTGTGGGGGCGGAGGACTTTGGCCCCTCGCCCAAAGGGAGGCCGTGGGAGCCTGACCCACTACCGATCTCGGTGTCAGCGGCGGGAACGCCGGCAGCCAGACCGAGCAGCAGCTCGCGGCAGAACCCGGCCGCCTCGGCCGCGAGGAAATGCATCTTCCAGTTCCCCGCCACGATCCGGCGGCGGCGCGGGCCGGCGCCCTGGAGGCTCATGGGTGCCGCTCCAGCACCGCCACTCCGGGCAGCGTCTTGCCGGCCAGGAACTCGAGCGAGGCGCCGCCGCCGGTCGAGACGTGCCCGATCTTGCTGACCACTCCGGCCTGGTGGGCCGCGGCGACCGTCTCGCCGCCACCGATCACCGAGAAGCCGGCGAAGGCGGCCAGCGCCTGCGCCACTTCCCGCGTGCCGGCGTCGAACGGCGGCCGCTCGAAGATGCCCAGCGGCCCGTTCCAGAACAGGGTGCGTGCGCCGGCGATGGCGGCCGCGAAGCGCTGCCGGCTCTCCGGCCCGATGTCCACCGCCTTCATCCTGGCCGGCACGTGCTCCGCCGGGACCGTCTCGATGCGCCGCGGCGCCGCCAGGTCGTCGGTCGCCATGATCGCCGTGAGATCGACCGGCAGCACCACCCGGACCCCGAGGTCGCCCGCTCGCCTCAGGATGTCGCGCGCCAGCTCCAGGCGGTCGGGCTCGACCAGCGATGCCGCCATGTCGTGCCCCTGGGCAGCCAGGAAGGTGTTGGCCATGCCGCCGCCCACCAGCAGCAAGTCGAGGCGGGGGAGCAGGTTCGCCAGGGTGTCGATCTTGCCCTCGATCTTGGCGCCGCCGAGCAGCGCCGCGAACGGGCGCTCGGGTTCGCCGAGCAGCCTGCCCAGGGCCGCCACCTCCCGTTCCATCAGCCGGCCGGCGGCCTTGCGCGGCAGGCGCTCGACGATCCCCACCACCGACGCATGAGCGCGATGGGCGCTGCCGAAGGCGTCGTCGACATAGGCATCGGCGAGGTCGGCGAGCTGCGCCGCGAAGGCGGGATCATTGGCGGTCTCGCCGGCGTGGAAGCGCAGGTTCTCGAGCAGCAGCATCCTCCCGGGAGGGAGCGCCGCCACCGCGGAAGCTGCCACCTCGCCGACGCAGTCGCCGGCGAAGGCGACCTCCTGGCCCACCAGCCGGGCGAGAGCGAGCGCCACCGGCCGCAGGCTGTAGCGGGGGTCGGGCTGGCCTTTCGGGCGGCCGCAGTGCGAGGCGAGGATGAGCCGGACGCCGGCGGCGGCGAGCTCGTGCAGGGTCGGCAGCGCCTCCTCGAGACGGGTCGCGTCGAGCACCTCGCCGGCGCCCGACAGTGGGACGTTGAAGTCGACGCGCACGAAGACACGCCGGCCCGCGAGGCCGCCGAGGTCGAGATCGGAAAGCGTCAGCAGGTCGGTCATGGGTGCGCGGCCCGCTACTCTATCAGGCGCTGTCTCGTCAGGCGCTGTCCCGCCGCGGGCCGGCGCCGGCACTAGTCTGTAGCGAATGCTCGGGTCCCATGGGGCGCCGCGGCCAGCGGCGCCGCGACGACGCGCTGGAGCATGATGGTGTCACCCCCGAGCCAGGAGAACCGATCATGGAAATGTCGAATTATTGCGCCGCCTACGAAGCCAGGAACTTCCGCAAGTTCCCCGCCTGGACCGAGAACGCCGCCAACGTGCGCCGGGAGAAGCAGGAAGTCGGCGGCAAGGAGGTCGAGGTGGAGCGCCAGCTGGATGACGACTCGATCCTCTACCTGCACGAGAGCTACATCGTCACCGACGGCATCTACAACGACGAGAACATCATCTTCGACCACGTCACCGACGAGTGGAAGAGCTTCTGTCACGAAACCCTCGGCTTCGAGGTGCCGGTCTACGAGCCGATCGAGATCCCCAGGGCCACCGAGAGCCAGCCCCCCGCCGAGGCGCCGCCGGCACCGGCCGCGACGCCCGCCGATATCGCCGGCTGATCCCCGCCACAGGCCGCTCAGGGTAGTTGCCCATCGGCAGTTGCCGACCCCGAGGTATGAAGGTGGGCGCAGTGCCCCCTTCCCCCCCGGAGGGGTGGCCGCGGCTCCGCCTGTCGCCAGTCGCGGCATCCCGGCTGGGAGGAAGGGGGTTGGGGGATGCGGGGGGCGATCCGAGAGACGCTGTAAGTTGCGCGACACCCCGGCGCTCCGGAGGCGATGCCGGCCGCACCGGGCAAGGGGTGTGCTTCTTAGCCCCCCGGCCGGCCACGGTCTAGACTGTGGCGATGCAGCGCCCGCTGGTCCTCGGAATCGAGACGTCCTGCGACGACACCGCCTGCGCCGTGCTCGACGGCGGCGGGCGCGTCCTGTCGTCGGTCGTCTCGAGCCAGCTCGCCGCCCACCGGCCCTATGGCGGCGTGGTGCCGGAGATCGCATCCCGCGAGCACCTCGCGAACTGGCTGCCGGTGAGCGAGAAGGCCCTGGCGGAGGCCGGCGTCCGCACCGCCGAGCTCGACGCCGTCGGGGCGACCCGCGGCCCCGGACTGGTGGGCGCCCTGCTGGTCGGCCTGGCGCTGGGCAAGGCGCTCGCCTTCGCGCTCGGGCGGCCGTTCTACGCCGTGCACCACCTCGAAGGCCACCTCTACTCGCCCTTCCTCGACCCCGCCACCGGCGCTGCGGCGCGGGCGGCGGCGCCACCGCCGCCGCGCTTCCAGGGGCTGGTGCTGTCCGGCGGCCACAGCAGCCTGTTCACGGTCCGCGACGGGCGCATCGAGACCCTCGGCGAGACCCGCGACGACGCGTTCGGCGAGGTCTTCGACAAGGTCGGCAAGCGCCTCGGGCTACCCTACCCGCAGGGACCTCGCGTCGACGAGCTGGCGGAGCGCGGCGATCCTGCCGCCTACCGACTGCCGGTGCCCGGCTGCGGCGACACCCTCGACTTCTCCTACTCCGGGCTGAAGAGCCAGACCCTGACCGAGATCGAGCGCCTGGAGCGCCGGCTCGGCCCGCTGGGCACCCCCGCCGGGCCGGCCGCGGAGCTGCCGCAGCCGGCGCTCGACCTGCTCGCCGCCTTCCGCGCCGCCGCCGTGGCCCAGGTGCTCGACCGGCTGGAGCGGCTGGTGCGGCGCCCTCCGGGCAACGGCGGCGGACCGGGCGGGCCGCTGGCGGTGTCGGGCGGCGCCGCCGCCAACCGGCTGCTGCGGCGCGAGCTGCCCGCCTGGAGCGCCAGGCACGGCCGCGAGCTACGCCTGGTGCCGCTGGTCTACGCCGGCGACAACGCCGCCATGATCGCCCACGCCGCCTTGCTGCGGCACCACCGCGGTCTCGCGGACGATCCGTTCGCCGCGGAAGCCGAGAGCCGCATTCCGATCTAGGCCAGGTTACCTACGGCGGCACCGAGGCACGAAACGGGCCCGGCGACGCGGCTCTCGAGGCCTATGCCCTGGACACCGAACAAACGCTTGCGATCTCCCCTCGACCTGTTGTATCGTCTGTGTGAAGGAGAGATGGCCGCATGATCGACAGTACAGACCGTGAGATCTTGAAGATCCTTCAGCAGAACGCTCGGGTGTCGAACGCCGAGATCGCCCGGCAGGTGCGCATGGCGCCTTCCGCGATCCTCGAGCGGATCCGCAAGCTCGAGGCTCGCGGGGTGATCAAGGGCTACGAGGTGCGGATCGACCCGGAGGCGCTGGGCCTCAACCTGCTCGCCTACATCCTGGTCCGCACCAAGGACTTCGGCGGCGAGCTCCGCACCGGCGAGGCGCTGGCCGCCATCGAAGAGGTGCAGGAGGTCCATCACATCGCCGGGGAGGACTGCTACCTGGTCAAGGCGCGGGTGCGCGATGCCCGTACCCTCGGGCGGCTGCTCCGCGAGCGCTTCGCCAGCGGCGGCGGCATCTCCAACACTCGCACCACGATCGTCCTCGAGACCCTGCACGAGACCACCCGGCTGCCGATCGACGCCGCCCTGCTCGAGCCGGGCACGCCTGTCTCGGACGCCGCCGCTGATGCGGCCGCCGACGCCACTGCCGGCGCCGCGGCCCCCGGCGCGGCCGCAGGCGCACTCGCGGCCGCCGCCCCTGCCGGCGCGGCGGCCGCCAGGGTCGCCGCCAACCTCGACGAGCTGGCCGCGCTGACGGCGGAGACGCTCCATGAGCGCTGAGGGCGCGACCCTCACGCCCCCCGCGGCCCCCGCGGCCCCCGCGGCGGCCATGGCTCCAGGCGTTCCAGGCGTTCCAGGCGCTCCCGCCGCTCCCGGCGAGCGTCGCGCCGCCACGGTGTCCACCGCGCACGTCGCCATCGCCCTGGCCACCGTCTACGTGCTCTGGGGATCGACCTACCTGGCGATGCGCCTGGCGATCGCCACCATTCCGCCGTTCACCATGGCCGCCGTCCGCCATTTCACCGCCGGAGCGATCCTCTACACCTTCGCACGGCTACGCGGCGCGCCGCGGCCGCGGGCCGCGCATTGGCGCTCGACGGCGATCATCGGCGCCCTGCTGCTCCTGCTCGGCAACGGCGGCGTGGTCTGGGCCGAGCAGCGCGTGAGCTCCGGCATGGCGGCGTTGCTGATCTGCTCCGAGCCGATGTGGATCGTGGTGTTCGCCTGGCTGCGCCGCGACGGCAAGCGCCCCAGCCCGCTCGTCGTCGCCGGCCTGCTCGTCGGCATGGCGGGCCTGGCGCTGCTGGTGCGGCCCGGCCTCGGCGGGGGCGGCGCGGTCGACCCGCTGGGTGTGGTGGCGGTGCTGATCTCCTCGATCAGCTGGGCGGCAGGCTCGCTCTACGTCCAGCGCGCCACGCTGCCGAGCTCGCCGCTGCTCGCCACCTCGATGCAGATGCTGTGCGGCGGCCTGCTGCTGTTCGCGACCGGGGCGCTCACCGGGGAGCCGGCGCGCCTCGCGCTCTCCCAGGTGTCCACCGGCTCCATCCTGGCGGTCCTCTACCTGATCGTCTTCGGTTCGTTGATCGGCTTCACCGCCTACACCTGGCTGCTGCGCTCCGCTTCGCCGGTGCTGGTCTCGACCTACGCCTACGTCAACCCGGTGGTGGCGGTGTTCCTGGGCTGGGCGCTGGCGAGCGAGCCGGTGACCCCGGGCATGTTGCTCGGCGCCGCGGTCATCCTCGGCGGCGTGGCGCTGATCACCACCGCCTCGAGCGGGAGCGCCGCACGCCGGCACGAGCGCGGCGAGCAGCTTCGCCTGGAGCTGGCCGCCGCCGCCGGAGCGCGCCGCCCCCAGCCGCCGGCCGCGGAGCCGCACCTCCGGCACCCGCCGCTGCCGGCGCCGGCCGCCGAAGACGTCGAGATCGAGACCTGCGTCCCGGGGTGATCGGGCCACTGTCGATAGCGGGTCCGGCAACACGGCGGCCCCGGCGGCCTTGCCCTGAATCGAGCGACAGGGATATCGTTTGCCGGTCTATGCGGTCCTTCCCTGGTTGCCTGATGCCGGTGGCGGTGGCGGTGCTCGGCGCGTCGGCACTCGCGCCGCCAGCGTCGGCGGCCGCTCCCGTATCGCCCGGCGTGCGGTGCGAGCGGTGCGTCGAGCTGCTGGCGCCGCAGGCCACGATCCCGCTCGCGGCCGGCTCCACCGCGAGGCTGGAGTGGGAGCCCCTCTCCGGCCTGGCGGCCTTGCCGGCCCGGGAGGAGTGGGAGGCGTTCCTCTCGCTCGACGGCGGTAGGACCTACGGCATCCGCATCACCCCCCATCTCGACAGCGATCTCAGGCGCACGCTCTGGGAGGTCCCCGGCGTGCCCTCGGCGGACGTGCGGCTCCTGCTGCGCTTCGGCAACGAGCGGCGCGAGACCGTGATCGAGCTGCCCCAACGCTTCACCATCGCGGCGACCCCCGCTCCCATCCTGGGATCGCTGCTGCCGCACGCCGCGCTCGCTCCCCGCCGGGGAGAGGCGGCGCGCCCCGGCGACCAGGGGGTCGTGGCCTGGACGGAAGGGTCGCGGCGGGGCCTCCGGCAGCACCGAATGGTTGCCGCCGGCGACGCCGCGCTCCAAGGCGGCCTGCGCCAGCCGGAGCCTGGCCGCGTGCCGGTGGCGTTGACCGTCAGGCCCGCCAAGACCGGGCCGCCCGCTCCTGCCCGCGGCGCCGCTCACGACCCGGCGCCACGCGGCACCGCCGCGGCACCGGTCCGATCGCGCCAGGACCCGCCTCCCCCGATCGACACGATCCTGCAGACCAGCCGGCTGAACGAATAGACCTCGGCGCCCCCTCGCGCGGCCAAGACGCGCCGTCGCCACGGCGCATCGCGAAGAGCTCTGTTCTCCGAGGAGGTCTGCCATGCCTTACCCGATCACGGGCCGGCGCCTGCCGCCTGCCCGGTTGGCTTTCGCCGCCGCACTGACGTTGGCCTGCCTGTCGTTGCCGTCCCTCGCCGCGGCCCTGGCCGAGGAGCTGCCGGCCACCCACCAGGACCAGGGCGCCGCCGCCGGCCAGGACCAGGGCGCCGCCGCCGCCGGCGAGGTGCCCGAGGTCTCCGAGACACTGCAGGTCACCGCCACCCGGGTCCCCGAGGACGTCGAGCCGGTCCCGGCCTCGGTCACCGTCATCACCGGCGAGGAGATCCGGGCGCGCGGCGCCACCGATCTCGCGACCGCCCTCTCCACGGTCGCGGGCGTCGTCGTGGCCCCAGGCGGCGACGCCGGCGCCGCCAGCTCCGTCCCCGAGATCTGGGGGCTGCGCGAGTTCGACGCCTTCTTGCTGGTGGTCGACGGGGTGCCCTGGGGAGGCGCGTTCAACCCGGCGCTCTCGACGCTCGACCTGACCGACGTCGATCGCATCGAAGTGCTGCGCGGATCGGCGCCGGTGATGTACGGCGCCACCTCCTTCGTCGGCGTGATCCAGGTCATCCACCGCCAGCCGGGAGCGCCGGGAGGCAGCGTCAGCGCCTGGGGAGGCAGCTACGGTTCAGGCGGCGCCGCCGCCAGCGCGCCGCTGCCGGCGATCGGCAGCTACCAGCAGTCGCTGATCGTCAACGGCGGGCAACAAGGCTTCAGCCAGGACCGCACCGGGTGGGGTCGCGGTCATCTCCTCTACCGGGGGAACCTGGCGACAGCCGGCGGCGGCACCTTCCACGTCGATTTCGACGACGCGATCACGGACCAGAAGCCGTTCAGCCCGACGCCGCTGGTCAACGGGGTGCTCACGCCGCTGGTGCCGATCGACAGCAACCAGAACCCGCTCCACGACAAGATCGACGTCAACCGCCAGCAGCTCAACCTCGGCTTCGACCAGAAGCTGGGGTCCGGCACCTGGTCGACGCTCGTCTCCGGGACCCACACCAACCAGACCGTCGGCCGCGGCTTCCTCGAGAACGTCACCGGCGACAATCCGGATGACCACGGCATCCGGCAGCATCTCGCCCTCGACGACCTCTACTTCGACACCCACCTGGCGCTCGATCTCGGCCGCACCCTGCGCCTGGTCACCGGCGTCGACGAGCTGTACGGCAAGGCGCACAACGCCTCCGACGACTGGGACTACTTCCAGAACGTCAACGGCACCAATCCGCCGGACATCAACAGCTTCTCGCCGTTCGGCGCCACCGACCTGCACGACACCCGCAGCTTCTCGGGCCTCTTCGCGCAGACCGAATGGACGCCGACCCGGCGCTGGCGGCTGCAGCTCGGCGCGCGCCTGAACCACACTCACGAGAGCCTCGTCGCCACCTCGGTCAACTTCCCCACTCCCACCGCTCCGGCCGCCGTTCCGGCAGCCGCCACCGCGGCCGGCGCT
>DATNKH010000311.1:0-2657 GCA_035603475.1 Thermoanaerobaculia bacterium | reverse complement strand
CCGGGTGCGGCGGCCCGCCGCGGCGGCCCGGGCTCCCGACCCCTGGGCTGGCGCGGCTGGCTCGCCGCCACGATGGCGGTGGCGGCCGCGGCCGGCGTGGCGGCCTGGCGGCGGCGACCGCGCCGGTGCGGGAGCTGCCGCGCGGCGATGCGGCGGCTCGGCCGCGAAGAGGCTTTCGCCGAGCTCGACATGGCGGAGCGCACCGAGCAGCTGGTCGGGGACGTGCGCTACGAGGTCTGGCGGTGTGCGGCCTGCGGCGCGGTCGAGAAGCGCGGCAAGGCGCGCGACCTGAGCAGCGCTCAGGCCCAAGCCGCCGCCGCGCCGGTCGGCTCGGCCGCCTTCCTGCGGCGCCGCGCCCGGGCGGGCCTGTCGATCTGGTCGCCCCCTTCTCCGCCACCGTCAACAGGCGTCTGGCCGGGCAGAGGTCAGCCCCACGTCACCGAGACACCCTCGACCTCCTCGACCAGCCGATCGACGAGGTCGGGGCCGTAGGCGGTGGCAGGGGTCTGGCAGCCGACGCGCAGGCGGCCGGCGAGGACGCGTTGGGCGACCCAGAGGGTGGTGCGGGCGGTGAACAGATGCCTCTCCGGGCCGCGCAGGCGGGCGGTGACGCGATGGCCGGCGGCGTCCTCGGCTTGCGCCCAGATCCGGGTCAGGCCGGCGCCGAGCTCCGCCTCGGCGGGCCCGGCCGGCCGGAGCGCGATCGCCCGCCGCACCAGCGTCCGTCCGGCGCGGCTGGCGAGCAGGGCGCGCACGGGTGAAGCCGAGGCCCAACGCGGCAGCCAGGGCGCCGATGGCGGCGATCCGGGCCATGGCAGCGACCGCAGTGACCGCAGTGATCGCAGCCAGGCGGGATGGACGGCGTAGACGTCGATCTCGGGATAGACCGAGCTCCACCAGGCGCTTGCCAGGTCGCCACGCCAGGGATCGGTGACCGCGACGCGCCGCCCGCCGCCGAGATCGAGGACCAACCGCTCCTCCCCGGCGCGGGCAGGCACCAGCTCGCCGCCGCGGCGCTTCACCCCGGCGCCGCGGCGCAGGCCGCGGAACAGCGTGCGCAAGCTGCCGCGCGACATGCCGCCGACCGTCTCGAGAGCCAGGCGCAGCCGGACCGCCGACGGCAGCCGCCGCTTCAGCCGCGCCGCCAGGGCGTCGGTCGGCAGCACGCCGAAGCCGACGCCCGGCAGCAGCATGATCCCGGCTTCCCGCGCGCGGGCGTCGAGGCGGCGGATGGCTTCGAGCTCGGGCACCTCGTCCGCCAGGTCGAGATAGTGCGCACCGGCGCGCAGGCATGCCTCGGCAAGCGGCAGAGCGGTCTCGGCGAAGGGGCCGGCCGCGTTCAGCACCACCGCGACGTCGCCGAGGGCGCGGCCGACCTTCGCCGGATCGGAGAGCGAGAAGGTGCGGGCGGGCAGCATCAGCGGATCGGCATGCGCGATCACCTGCTCGAGGTCGCGCCCGGCGGCCAGGTGCGGCAGGCCGGCGGCGGCGGCCAGGCGCGAGATCAGGCTGCCGAGGTAGCCGGTGACACCATAGATGAGCAGGTTCGATCGCATGGCAGTGATACGCAGCCGGCCGGCGTCCGTTCTGGCCCGCGAGCGGCGGCGGCCTGCAACCGCCGGGGTGTGGCGGCCGTGACCACCCGCCGCCAGCTGCCGGCGCCGGCCATGCCGTCGGTTACACTTCCCGGCGCCGGCACGGTGCCGCTTTCGCCCCGCACTCCCTTCGCCCGTCCCGCCCATGATAGGAGATCGCCGATGACCCGCCTGCCGCTGCTGGCGTCCTGCGCCCTGATGCTGCTCGCCGCCGGGGCGCCGCACCGGTCACCGGCCACACCGGCCGCGACGGCCGCGCCAGCTGCTCCGGCCGCACCCGCGCCGGGTGCTCCGGCCGCGCCGGCCACGCTCGTGGCGCCGGCCGCGCCGGTGACGCCTGCCGCCCCGGCGGCCGCGCCGCGGCTCCCGGCGGCGCCGGTCAACCTCGACTTCGAGCAGGGGAAGCTGGGCCAGATGCCGGCCGGCTGGATGATGACCGCGGCCTCGGAACGGGCGGGGTTCGGGGCCGACCTCACGGACGAGCAGCCTTACCAGGGCAAGACCTGCGCCGTGGTGCGCGGCATCAGCTTCGGCAAGACGCCGGGCACCGCCACGCTGATGCAGAGCTTCGACGCCGCCGCCTACCGCGGCCAGCGGGTGCGCTTCCGGGCCGCGGTGCGCACCGACGACAGCCGGGCCCAGCTCTGGCTGGCGGTGGAGCGGCCGGACCAGCGGCCAAGCTTCTTCGACAACATGGCCGACCGGCCCATCGCATCGAACCGCTGGCAGGTCTACGACATCGTCGGCGAGGTGGCCATCGACGCCAGCAGGATCGGCATCGGCCTCACCGTCAACGGCGACGGCCGGGCCTGGATCGACGCCGGCGCCTTCGAGGTCCTGGGGCCGGCCACGGACGCGCCGCCGCGGCCGCTCTCCGCGCGCGGCCTGACCAATCTCATCGCCTTGGCGCGGCTCCTCGGCTACGTCCGCTACTTCCACCCCGCCGACCAGGCCGCGGTGGCCGACTGGGGAAGCTTTGCCGCCGCCGCGGTCGCCGAGCTCGACCCGGCCGCACCGGCACCGACCGCTCCCGCCGCACCTGCCGCGACCGCGCCCCCCGCC
>DATNKH010000310.1:0-10156 GCA_035603475.1 Thermoanaerobaculia bacterium | reverse complement strand
CCGCCCACCAGCATCAGCGCCGCCCGCGGGACCGCGGCGGTCATCAGGATCGTGCCCAGGGCCAGTCCCGAGCCGGTGAGCTGCAGCACCAGCCAGGGCAGCGCCACCAGGTAGAACTGGTCGCCGAGCACCGAGATCGTGACGCCGAGCCACAGGTTGCGGAAATGGGGCACCGCGATCGGGTGTCCAGGCTGCGGCGACGGCCCGGGTCCGGGACCGGAGCCGGGGCCGGGGCCGGAGCCGGAGCCGGCTGCCGAGGTCTCGGCCGGCGCTGAGCTCATGCGGGTACCTCTCCAGGGCAACAGGCCCGTTGGTGCCCGGCCGCCGGCACGCCGCCGGCGTCGCCAGTCGGCCAGTCAGCCAGTCGCGTTACACGTAAGTATGATACGCCAGGTCTCGCGCGCCGGCAACCGGTGCGGCAGCCGCTGCAGCCGCTCTGGTAGGATCCGCGGAGATCGCGGGGCCCGCCGGACCTGCCCGTCGACCGTTGACGGAGGATTCTCGCATGCGAGGACGAACCCATGGCCGTCGGCCGGGAGAACGGCTCGGCATCGCCGGCTTGGCTGGCATCACCCGCATCGCCCGTATCGCCCGTATCGCCCGCATTCTCCGCATCGCCGGCATCGCCGGCATCGCCGGGTGTTGCGGTGCGGTGCTGCTCGCCGTAGCGGCGCTGCCGGCGAGCGGCGCCGAGCCCGAGCGGCCGCACCTGCAGGGATCCTGGACGCTCAACGCGGACCTGACCGCGCGGTTGAGCAAGGATCAGCCGGGGCAGGAAGGCGATCCCCGCGCCGGGGGCGGCAGGGATGACCGCCGTGGCCCGGGGCTCGGCAGCATGGGACCGATCGGCGGCGGCGACCACAGCGCGCCGGGGATCACCGACTGGTCGCCGGCCAGGGAGCGCCACGAGGCCGAGCTGCGCCGGGAGGCCGTCGTGTCCCTCGACAGCCTGACCATCGTCCAGCAAGCGGGCCAGGTCACCATCACCGATCAAGCCGGCCACGCCCGGGTGCTCAAGACCGACGGTAGCAAGGTCCGCGACCAGGGACCCACCGGCCCGGCGCAGCTGCGCGCCCGCTGGGACCAGGACGGCTCGCTGGTCGTGGAGGTGAAGCCCGACAAGGGCATCCGCCGCACCGAGTCCTACGTCGTCTCCAACGACGGCAAGCACCTCTACCTCACCGTGACCATCGCCGGGCAAGCGAGCGAGATCCTGCGCGCCTACGACCCGGCGCCCGCGCCGCCCGGTCCGGCCGTGCCGTGACACCCCGCCCGGGCCGCGCCGCGCGGTAAGCAGGCCAGGGCTCCGCGCCCATTCCAGCAGCTGAAGGCCCGGCGTCCGTGGGACGGCGGTGTAAAGATGCCCGATCCACAGTGTCCCGGTGCGGACTTGCTTCGGCACGAAGCAACTAGGAGGCGAAGCCGATCATGCACGGCGGCACCTCGCCTGGACCTCCGCCGCCGTGAATCGTGAGTAACTCGAAAAGTTACGCCTGGAGCAGGGCCGCGGGAGGATCCTGCGCTCCGTCCACCTTTTTCTCGAAACAGGAGAAGCGATCCATGAGCAACAAAGCGTTCGTCTTTTTCATCGGGCTCCTCGCCACGGCGCTGGCGGCCGGAGCCCAGACCACCTGGCCCCAGTTCGGACAGAACGCCGTGCACAACGGCTCCGTGTCCGTCGCCGGCCAGGCGGCCAACCGCATCCTGGCCACCCTGGTCTATGACCCCCACGCCCAGCAGGAGCAGAACGATCCGATCGCCGCCGGAACCCTGCTCGTCCACTACCAGACGCCGCTGCTCGACGGCAACGACGTCTACATGGAATTCAAGAGCGGGACCTATACCAGCATCAAGACCTGGGAGACGCAGATCTGGAACGAGGAGCGCCTCACCTGGAACGGCAGCGCGCTGAACCAGGTCTGGGCCTTCCAGAGCGACTGGAAGCCTGCCCCCTACGGCACCTTCACCCTGGGCCCCGGCTGGGAGCCGGTCTTCCACGCCGCCCTCTCCGGCAGCTACATCTACGTTCCCGGAGCGGGCGGCACCGTCTACAAGCTCAACAAGTCGGACGGCTCGGTGGCGGCCCACATCAACCCCTTCGGCTCGCGCGTCGACACCACTATCTTCCTGGGGGGCCCGATCACCGCCGACCCGGCCGGCAACGTCTACTATGACGCCCTGCGGCTGCCGCACGGCACCGACTCCTGGAGCGCCCTGAGCATCAACTCCTGGCTGGTCAAGGTCGCCGCCAACGGCACCGCCACCGCCGTCACCTGGGCCTCGATCACACCGGGTCTGCCGGCCGCCAACGACAAGTGCCTCGGCATCTTCGCCAATGGCCAGCTGCCGTGGCCCCCGAGCCCGACCGCGGTGCCCGACAACGTCCAGTGCGGCTCGCAGCGGCCGCCCCTGAATGAAACCCCCGCCATCGGGCCGGACGGCACGATCTACGTGGTGAGCGTCGCGCACCTGTGGAGCCGCGAAGGCTGGATGCTGGCGGTCAACCCCGACCTCACCCCGAAGTGGCAGACCTCGATGCGGGACCGCTTCAACGACGGCTGCGGCGTGTCGCTGCCCGCCAGCGCCACGGAAGGCGGCTGCCGGGCGGGCGCCACCATCGGCGTCGATCCGGCGCAGAACCGGCCGGGCGCGGGCAGGCTCCTCGACGACGAAACCTCGGCGCCGGTGGTCGCTCCGGACGGCACCATCTTCTTCGGCGCCTACACCCGCTACAACTACGCCCAGGGGCACATGATGCACTTCAGCGCCAGCGGCCAGTACCTGGGCGGCTTTCAATTCGGCTGGGACGACACCCCCTCGATCTACCAGCACGACGGGACCTACTCGCTGCTCACCAAGGAAAACCACTACGGCGGCGTCGGCTCCTACTGCAACGTCGACGCGTGGTGCCCGCTCGACCGCACGGCTTCCAACCCGGGCTATCCCGAGCAGTACTTCCTGAGCCAGCTCAGCCCCAGCCTGACGGTCGAGTGGCGATACCAGAACACCAATCACAACTCCTGCACCCGCAACCCGGACGGCTCGATCACCTGCGTCTCCGACCACCCGAACGGGTTCGAGTGGTGCGTCAACGCTCCCGCCGTCGACGCCAACGGCGTGCTCTTCGCCAACAGCGAGGACGGCGGCCTCTACGAGATCAACCAGGGCGGCGGCCTGCGCGACACCCTCTTCCTCAACCTCGCGATCGGCGCCGCCTACACGCCGATCGCCATCGCCCCGGACGGCAAGATCTACGCCGAGAACTTCGGCACCCTCTTCGTCATCGGCCAGTGACGGCGCCGCGCCCCCGGCGCGCGCCGCGGTAAGGCAAGAGGGGGTGGCCACGGCCACCCCCTCGCTGCCATGCACGAAGGGGCCGGTCCTCCCCCATCGACCCCATCGAATCGGCGCTCCCAGCCTTCACCCCGCCGCCCCGTCTCCGTAGCGGTCCTGCAAGGCCCGGTAGGCGCGCGCCAGCGACTCGGCGCCGTCAGGCGCCGCCAGGTCGACGGCGCGATGGCTGGCGATCGCCGCCAGGACCAGGGCCATTCCCAGGCGAGACCGCGGCCGCGCGCCGAGCTCCGCGGCATCGAAGCGTTCGAGGTTCGCCGCCGCGGCGCCGGCGACGGCCGCGAGCAGCCGGAACGCCTCGTCCGAGAGCGGCGGCGTCCCCCGGTAGAGCTCGAGCCTGCCGCCGGCGCGGATGCGCGGCAGGTCCTCGAGCCCCAGGAAACGCAGCAGCCAGTCGGCGCGGAAGCGTCCGGCGGCGGCGACGATGCCGGCGTAGTCGGCGATCAGCTCGTCGAGGAGGCGGTTGCGCATCGAGCCAAGCAGCCGCTTGGTGAAGACGTGGGCGCATTCGTGATCGCGGCGGATGGCCAGGGAGAGCTCGCGCCAGGCGCTCGACGGCAGCTCCATCGCCGCCGCCTGGACACCGCTGTACGGCCCGTCGGAGAGCAGGATCAGGCGATCCTGGTACAGCTCCTGCCGCCCGCGCAGCCGCTCCAGCTCTTCGCCCCAGGTCGCCGTCTCGCGGCTCGTCCCCTCGGCGCTCTCCCAGCGAAGGCGATGCGCTCGCACCCGCGACCAGTTGGTGTAGCCGGAGACCGCCACCGCGCCCTGCGCGTCGGGCACCGGCCGCGGCTCATTGCGTTTGGCCAGCGCGCGCGCCAGGGCGACGAAGTCCTCCCGCTCGCGGACGATCACCACCGGGATACGGCCCGCGGCGCTGGCGTGGAGCTCGATCTCGATCCGCTCCGGGTGCCGGAGCTGGAGGCCGGTCGCCTCGGGCAGGCTCGCGGCAGGCACTCCTTGCCGGGTGGCGGCGCGGTAGGCGGCGCTGCCGCTCATCCCTGCGGCGATGGGGAAATGCAGCTGCGGCAGGTGCTCGCGGAGCACCGCCGCGGCGCCGCGTTGCCGCGCCTCGCGCACCCGCGCCTCCCAGAACGCGACGCCGGGCTCGTCCGGCAGCGGCAGCGCCGGCGGCGGCACGGCCGCGAGCGCCGCGAGATCGAAGACGTTGTCGTCGTACGACAGCAACTCGGCGATCTCCGCGTCTCCCGGGCCGCCGGGGCCGCCGCGGCCGCCGGCGCCGAGGCTCGCGAGCAGGCTCGCTTGTATCTGCCAAATCATAGTGATAGCATAAGTTAGATGGATACCAATAAGAACATTTGAACATGCGAAGGTCGCTCCATTGCGCTTGGACCAAGCTCCACTCGCCGACCGGGCGCGCTGCTGCTTCTGCCCCTGTCACCGTCCCTGCCACTGCCATAGCGACTGGCGCGGTCAACGGCGCCGACGACCCTCTCGATTCAGCGCCTCACGCCGCCGCCCGCCGCTGACCTCCGGATCGCAGAGTTTCCTGCTCGTGCTTCTCGCCGGGGCTCTCTGCGCGGCCGTGCCTCGGCAGTCCACCGCCCAGCCGCCGCAGCCACCGCCGATGCTCCCGGCCGGCGCGCCGGCCAGCTCGCTCGGCGTGCTGCAGGTGGTCAAGATGACGCTCGACCGCGATCCGAACCTGGCCATCGTGGAGGCGCGGCTCGCGGGCTCCCGCGGCGCTCTCCTCGCCGCCTCGGGGAAGTTCGATGCGGTGCTCGGCCACCAGGTCTCGAGCAGCGACGCCAGGCTGCCGCTGGCTCCCGAGGGAAGCTTCGAGCGCAAGACGATCGAAAGCGACTTCGGCCTCACCGAGCTCTTCCGCACCGGCCTGTCGATCCAGCCGGCGATCTCGCTGCTCCGCTCCGAGGACCCCACGTCCGCGCCGGGCACCGTGAACACGGGCACGGTCACCGTCGCGCTCCGCCAGCCCCTGCTGCGCGGCCGCGGCCGCGACGCCACCGTCGTCGCCGCCGAGCGCGCCGCCGAGCGCGAGGTGACGGCGAGCGGGCTCGACCTGTCCTTCACCACCACGCAGCGTGTCCAGGCGGTCGCCTCCCAGTACTGGACCCTGGCCGGGGCGCAGGCCAACCTCGACGTCCTGCGCGACAGCGAGGCCGGCTCGCGCGACCTGCTCGAGACCACGCGCAAGCTAATCGAGGCCGACGTCACCCCGGCCGCCGAGCAGGTGCAGCTCGAGGCCAACGTCGCCGCCAAGGAGGCCGCGCGCATCGGCGGCGAGCTGGCGCTCTTCCAGGCGCGCCAGGAGCTCGGGCGGCAGATCGGTCTCGAGGCGGCGGAGATCGCGGGCCTGCCGCCGCCCGGCGATCCCTTCCCCGGCCTGGCCGCCGGCGTCCTGCGGCCGCCCGTCGATGCGCGCCCCTTCCTCGCCACCGCCCTGACCCGCCGCGCCGACCTGCGGGCGGCGCGCCTCCGCCTCGAGGAGGCCGCGATCCAGGAGAGCGCGGCCGCCAACTCGCTGCAACCTCAGCTCGACCTGCTGCTCACCCCGAGCTACACCGGGCTGGTCGAGGGCGTCGGCGTCGAGCGCTTCCTCTCGCCGCTCTATCGCAACGTGCCCGGAGCGGGCGTGGCGCTGGCTCTCGCCCTCTCGTGGCCCCCCCGCAACCGCATCGCCCTCGGGGGTCTCGAGCAGATGCTCGCGGCCCGCCGCCAGGCCGCCCTCGCCGTCGACCTGCTGGTCAAGGAGATCGGGGCCAACGTGCCGGCCGCCCTCGAGGCGGTCGTCCGCGATGCCGCGCAGCTCGCCCGCGCCACGGCAGCCGTCCGCCTCTTCGAGCGGGCGGTCGAGAACGAGCAGAAGAAGCTGCGGGCCGGAACCTCCACGCTCATCGACGTCATCACCCAGAGCGACCGCCTGACCGGGGCGCGCCAGACCGAGGTGTCCGCCCACCTCGCCCTGGCCTCGGCTCTCCTCGCGCTGCGCTTCGAGACCGGCACGCTGATGGCGAGCGCCGGCGAATTCGCCAGCCTGGGCTACGACAACCTGACGACGCCGCCGACCGCCGAGGAGCCGCCACCGTGATCTTCCGCAAGGTCGCCCTCGAGCGGCTCTCCTCCCCCGAGCAGCTCGACCAGCTGCTGCAGGTCACCGACCCGCAGGGGTGGCTGGCGCTGGCCGCCGTCGCCGCCCTGCTCGCGGCGGCTCTCGGCTGGGGCGTCTTCGGCAGCATCCCCACCGAGGCCGCCGGCGCCGGCATCCTGATCCGCCGCGGCGGCGTCTCCGACCTGGTCGCCGCCGGCAGCGGCCAGGTCGCGGAAGTGACGGTCGCGGTCGGCGACGCCATCGCCAAGGGGCAGGTGGTGGCGCGGATCCGGCAGGAGCCGCTGCTGCGCCAGATCAGGGACACCCGGATGAAGCTCGCCGATCAGCGGGCCGCGTACCAGGAGATGCTGCGCTCGACGGAGGAGCAGAAGCGGCTGCAGGCCCGCGACCTCGCCCAGCAGCGGGCCAACCTCGAGGGCAGCATCGCGGCCCTGGCCCAGAGCGTCGCCCTGCTCGAGGAGAGGGTGGCGGCCGAGCAGAAGCTGCTGCAGGACGGGCTGATCACCAAGCAGGCGCTGCTTGCCACGCGGCAGAGCCTCAACACCTCGCGCGACCAGCTGGCCAGCCTGCGCCTCGACGCCAACGGCCTGGCGCTCAAGCGCCTCGCCTCCGAGCAGCAGCTGGACCAGCAGCTCGAGACGCGGCGCACGGCCATCCAGGACCTCGAGATCCAGCTCCGCGAGGCGACCGCCAAGCTCTCCGAGGACGTCGCCGTGGTGTCGCCCTACACCGGGCGGGTGCTCGAGCTGATGGTCGACCGCGGCGACGTGGTCAACCCCGGCACCCCGATCCTCTCCGTCGAGGTGCAGTCCGAGGAGCTGATGGCGGTGCTCTTCGTCCCTGCCGCGGCCGGCAAGCAGGTGCAGCCGGGCATGACGGCGCGGATCTCGCCCTCCACGGTCAAGAAGGAGGAGTACGGCTACCTGGTCGGCAAGGTGACCTGGGTGGCCGCTTTCCCGTCGACCGCGCGCGGCATGGTGAGGCTCCTCGGCAACGAGGCGCTGGTGGCGCGGCTGATGCAGCAGGGTCCGCCCATCCAGGTGAACGTCGACCTCAGCCGCGACCGGCGGACGCCGACCGGCTACCGCTGGTCCTCCTCGAGCGGGCCGGTGGTCAAGATCAGCAGCGGCACGCTCGCCGATGGCAGCGTCGTGGTGCGCACCGTCCGCCCGGTCGCGATGCTGTTCCCGGCCCTGCGCGAGAAAGTCGGGATCTGACGATGCCGCCATGGCTGTCCAGGCTGCTGGCCGGCGTCGCGCGGCGCACACAAGGCTCCGAGCCAGGCTCCGGGTCAGGCCCCGGGCCAGGCCCCGGGCCGCCGCCGCGGGCGTCACGGTGGAAGGCGGTGCGCACCCCCACCGTGCTGCAGATGGAGGCGGTCGAGTGCGGCGCCGCGGCGCTCGCCATCGTCCTTGCCCATCACGGCCGCTGGGTGCCGCTCGAGGTGCTGCGCACCGCCTGCGGCGTCTCGCGCGACGGCAGCAAGGCGAGCAACATGGTGAAGGCAGCCCGCACCTTCGGCCTCGTCGCCAAGGGGTACAAGAAGGAGCCCGCCGATCTGCGCGGCATGGCGCCGCCGATGATCGTGCACTGGAACTTCAACCACTTCCTGGTGCTCGAGGGATTCCGCCAGGGCCGCGTCCACCTGAACGACCCCGCCTCGGGTCCGCGCACCGTCTCCGAGGAGGAGCTCGACCAGTCCTTCACCGGCGTCGTGCTGACCTTCCAGCCCGGCCCCGACTTCCGGGCGGGCGGCGAGGCGCCGCGGCTGCTCGCCGCCCTCGGCCGGCGGCTCGCCGGCGCGCGCTCGGCGCTGGTGTTCGCGCTGGCGACCGGCCTCGCGCTGGCCGTGCCCGGCCTGGTGGCGCCGGCCTTCTCGAAGGTCTTCGTCGACCGCTTGCTGCTCGAGGGCCAGCGCGAATGGCTGGGGCCGCTGCTCGCGGCGATGGCCGCCGCGGCGCTCGTCCTCGGCACCGTGACCTGGCTGCAGCGCGTCTACCTGCTGCGGCTCGAGACCAAGCTGGCCCTGGGCGCCTCGAGCCGCTTCCTCTGGCACGTCCTGCGGCTTCCCGCCGAGTTCTTCAGCCAGCGCTATGCCGGCGACGTCAGCTCGCGGATCGGCATCAACGACCGGGTCGCCGGCCTGCTGTCGCGCGACCTGGCGACCAACGCCCTGGCCGCGGCGACGATCGTCTTCTTCGGCATGCTGATGTTCGCCTACGATCCGGTGCTGACGCTCATCGGCATCGCCGTCGTCTCGCTGAACATCGCCGCCCTGCGCTTCGTCGCGCGGCGGCGCACCGACGGCAACCGGCGCCTGCTGCAGGACCAGGGCAAGATGATGGGCACCGCGATCGGCGGACTGCAGACCATCGAGACGCTCAAGGCCACCGGCGGCGAGCCGGACCTCTTCGGCCGCTGGTCGGGCTACCAGGCGAAGGTGGTCAACGCCCGGCAGGACCTCGAGCGCTACACGCAGGTGCTCGACGCCGTGCCGCCGCTGTTGACGGCGCTCAACGCGGCGCTGATCCTGGGCGTCGGCGGCCTGCGGGTGATGAGCGGCGCCCTGAGCCTCGGCGGGCTGGTGGCGTTCCAGGTGCTGATGGCGAGCTTCGTCGCGCCGATCGCCCAGCTGGTGAACCTGGGGGGGAAGCTGCAGACCGTCGCCGGCGACATGAACCGGCTCGACGACGTGATGCGCTATCCCACCGCGCAACCCGGCCCGGGCAGCGGGCCGGAGCCGCCTCCCGGCGAGCCGGTCAAGCTCCCCGGGCGTCTCCTCCTCCGCGGCGTCAGCTTCGGCTACAGCCGCCTCGAGCCGCCGCTGCTCGACGACATCGACCTGGCGCTCGAGCCGGGCGCGCGCGTCGCGCTGGTCGGCGGCTCGGGGAGCGGCAAGTCGACGCTCGCCAAGCTGGTCACCGGCCTCTACCAGCCCTGGGCCGGAGCGATCCTCTTCGACGGCCGGCCGCGCGAGGCGATCCCGCACGCCGTGCTGCTCAACTCGCTCGCCAGCGTCGACCAGAGCATCTTCCTGTTCGAGGGGACGGTCTATGACAACCTGACGCTGTGGGACGCGACGGTGCCTCTCCCCGAGGTCGTCGCCGCCGCCAAGGACGCCTGCATCCACGAGGATGTCGCGGCACGGCCGGGAGGCTACGAGAGCGCGGTCGCCGAGGGCGGCGCCAACTGGAGCGGCGGTCAGCGGCAGCGGCTGGAGATCGCCCGCGCGCTGGTCGGCCGCCCGACCCTGCTGGTGCTCGACGAGGCGACCAGCGCGCTCGACCCGGAGACCGAGCGCTTCATCGACGCGAACCTCCGCCGGCGCGGTTGCACCTGCCTGATCATCGCCCATCGCCTGAGCACCATCCGCGACGCCGACGAGATCGTCGTCCTCGAGCGCGGCCGCGTGGTGCAGCGCGGCACCCACGACCAGCTCAAAGCCGTCGCCGGCACCTATGCCCAGCTCATCAGCGCCGACTGACGTCGGCAGCCCGCCGGCCACGGACCTCGGAGCGGCGCTGGCCGCGCTCGGGGCGCCGACGGTCGACGTCGCCGGCAACGCGCCGCGGCGCCTGGCGCCGGAGGGCGCCGCCTGGCTGGTCGCCGCCGGGGTGGTGGAGGTCTTCGCCGCGTCCGCCGCGTCAACCGCTTCCGCCGCTTCCACCGCTTCCGAGGCCGCCGCCGCCGGTGCCGGCGCCGGCGCCGGCGGCC